>CAYJNJ010000086.1:0-21131 GCA_964371595.1 uncultured Bacteroidales bacterium
GGTAATATCTGACCATGGGCCTGCTTTTCGAGGTTTGGTCAACTATTTGAAAGCCGGCCCTTTCGAAGGATTTGTAAAGACCGATCCAGGCGAAGGAATCGGGAAGCTTTTCCTGTGTCGGGATAGTGGGATAGGCTTCGATTATTTTAATATTGTTCTCCCTGGCGTAATCAATGGTCCCTTTCAGAAGCTCTACGGAAAGTCCTGCCCTTCTGAATCTTTTATCAATAAAAAAACAGGGGATGGACCATACTTCTTTGTCATCGATCCGCTTGTGGACACGCGATTTTTCCAGCTTGATAAAATCTTCCCTTGGCGCGAATGCACACCATGCAACGGCAAGCCCGTCGATATAGCCGAGCAGGCCGGCCGGCTTTCCTTCCCTGACAAGCTCCTGCATGGCCTGCTTATTCCCGTCTTCCGCTTTCCCTTCATGGAACCCGGACTTACTCAGCCGGTAATACATGCACCAGCAATGGCCGCAGGCGCCATTCTTTCCGAATAAATTCTCGAAATCACCCCAGTTCTTCATGGAAAGAGGCTTGATCTCAAGCTGGCTGGAATTTTTGGGATCTTTTGGAGTTGTTGGCATTGAGCATGTGTTTAAGTGGTGGAGTGGTGGGGTTTAGCGGCTTGCGGCTCATCGATATAGCTCCCCCTGCAAATATTTCAATCCTGAATCGACAATTATCGTGACGATCTTTTTGCCCGGACCAATCTTCCGCGCCCTCTGGATCGCAGCCCAGACATTCGCCCCGGAGGAGATACCGCCAAAAATCCCTTCTGCCTTTGCCAGTTTTCTTGCGGTTTCCATGGCATCTTCATCCGAAACGGCCAAAATCTCATCAGCCAGGTCGAGCCGGCAGATTGAAGGGACGAAGCCAGACCCGATCCCTTCCAGCTTGTGCGTCCCCGAAATATCGCCCCCGGAAAGGGCGCGCACATTTTTAGGCTCAATGGCTATGCACCGGATACCGGGGATTTCCTTTTTAAAAACTTCCGCATTCCCCGAAAAGCTTCCCCCCGTTCCTACCCCGGTAATAAATTAACTGATATTCTTCCCAAGAACTGACATGATTTCCATTGCCATTCTGTGGTATGCATTGCGGTTGTCAATGTTGTTGAACTGGTTGGCCCAGAATGTGTTTGGCGCTTTGCTCAGTTCCCTGGCCCTGGCAATCATGTCGTCGATAAGTTTAGCAGTGATCATTCCGTTTGCACTGGGGATGATTTCCAGCTCGGCGCCAAAAGCACGCATGGTCTGGAGTTTCTCGGCAGAAAATGCGTCGGATGAAACGAAATGTGCATGATAGCCTTTATAAGCGCAGACCATCGCCAGGGAACTGCCGGTGCTGCCACCGGTGTATTCTACTACAGTTCCGCCGGCTTTCAACTCCCCTCTCCTCTCCGCCCCTTCGATCATGGATAGCGCCATCCGGTCTTTCATGCTGCCGGTCGGGTTGCCGCCTTCGTATTTCACATAGATTTCTGCGCAGCCTTTCTCTGAGAGGCGTTCCAGTTTGATTAGCGGGGTGTTTGCTATGGGGTTCATTATTTAATGACTAATTTTTTTGATTCAATATAGAGTCTTCTGTGAAAAATCCTTTTTAGCCACAAAAACACTAAAGCACTAAATTACACCAAAGGTATCCATATGCTCATCATTTTTTGTGGTATTTAGTGCGTATGTGATTTAGTGGCTCTTTTAGTTATGAATCAATTTTTACTTATATTAGCTGTTTCAAACCAAACCTTTATTCAGGAAAAAGATGAAAAACCTTAGCATAACCTTCATTATGTTTCTTTCATTTCTTTCAATGCAAAGCCAGACCTTCATTCCCGTCGGTTCAGTTTCCGGCACATGGAAAAAAACTCAATCACCATTTTATATCCAGGGAAATATTTATATCGGTTCCGATTCAACGCTAGTAATAGAACCTGGTGTTGAGGTGCTTTTCGACGGGAATTACATTTTTATTGTTTATGGAATACTGGATGCTTCGGGAAATGAAACAGATTCCATTTTATTTACCGCGATTGATACAGTAAACGGCTGGCAAGGTATCGAATTTGAAGGAGATGCAGGCACATCTAATATCAAATATTGTATACTGACTCATGGAAATAAACCATATGGTAAAGGTGGTGCAATTAAGGTTTATTATGCTGAAAATATAGTGATAAGCCACTGCTTAATTGAGAACAATTATGCTAAATATGGAGGTGGGATTTATATTGATCATGGAAAGGTAGATATTACTCATTCTAAGATTACTCAAAATCATGCAGATGAGTATGCTGGTGGAATAGAATGTCGCCATTCAACGATATATTTCTGGGACTTAGAAGTAACACATAATTTATCAGGCGATGCAGGTGGCATCGATTTATGGAATTGCCCGAATGATAGTTATCACTATTTTAAAGACCTTACCATTTCAAATAATATCGGAGGTAAAGTTGGAGGACTTATGTTGCACAATTCACCTACCCTTGTCCTAGATAATTGCAAAATATCTTATAATCAGTCCAGATTGATCGGTGGTATTGCCATCTTTTATGCAAGTCTTGCAAACGGGGGTAATCCTGCTGAACAAAATCAGGTTTACATGAATAAAGGAGGCCTGGCATTCGATTTATATTTTGATGGATTAGAAGCTGGTGATAATACTACTATTAACATAGATACTTTCACTGTTTTGAATCCCGATAGTTACCTGGTTTATCCTCTTGACAAATTCGATTTTCTTGATGGAATTGAATTTGGAATGATACAACAGGCTGATACTGATTTGTATATATCCCCGACTGGTTCTGATGCAAACGATGGACTTACCCCTGGAAGTCCAATGAGGTCATTTGAAAATGCGTTAAGGAAGATTACAAGCGATTCATCATATAATAACACACTATGGGTCATGCCTGGCCAATATCATTTAACAGAAAGTGAATCAGCAACGCCAGTCTATTTAAAGAGTGATGTCAGAATAAAAGCCACAGTTCCGGATGAAGCTATCCTGGACGGTGATTCGATCTGCAGAGTGTTTTTTGGATATTACAAGAACAACTATACTTTATCCGGCCTAACGATTCAAAATGGTTACAGTATACAATTGTTGGGAGCAATAACTTTTATGGATATATCTGGAGGAGGGTTACACAATATTTCTTCAAACGGGGTGATTGATAATTGTAGTTTTATATCGAATCATTCAAAATATTTAGGAGGAGGAACTTTTCTGGATGGAAATTGTAGTGTTAACTTCAATAACTGTAAATTTATACAAAACTCTGCTGATATGAGCGGGGGAGGCTTGTTCAATGAAGATAATGAAACTGGACCAGTTATTATCAATAATTGCCTGTTTAGTAAAAACCACAGTGGTCAGAGAGGAGGAGGCTTGGCTTATTATGGTAAAAATATCTATATAGAGAATTGCAAATTTATTGGCAATACTTCAGTTGCACCCGGTGCAGGCTGCGATTACCATAATTATGGCCAATGTTCAGGTTTGATTAATTGTTTATTTAGCAAAAATATTTCAGGTGAAAAGGGAGGTGGAATTTATATTAGTGGCTTCGCGAATTCAAAATTGATTAATTGTACTTTTTCAGATAATCAGGCAGTTTCTGGTTCAGCTGTCTACCAGGATTTTTTGGATACCTTGTATTCTATTAATTCAATATTTTGGAATACAGAAGTGCCGACAACGGATCTGATTCATGTTAGAGTTTCAGATAATCCTGCATTAAATGGATTTTATATAAATTACTCTGATTTGCAGGGAGGTGAATCCTCAATTATTGTTGAAGATGGTTTGGCTCATTGGGAGGAAGGAAATATCGTCATTAATCCGGAATTTATCGATCCCGCCAATGGTGATTATTCCCTTAACTCGACCTCCCCCTGCATTGAAGCAGGAAAGGAAGACACAACCGGGTTGAATCTTTCGGCGACTGACCTGAAAGGTGATCTACGCATCGTCAATTCCCGCATTGATATGGGAGCGTATGAATTCAAGTTCCCGGGCAGCATATTGCAACCAAAAAAGGAAATCAAAGACGTCCGGATCATCCAGGAAAGAAATCCGTCCATTATAAATATCGAATTTGTTGGAAAATTATCGGAAAAAGAACTACTTATCAGATTATTTTCATTGGATGGAACAGAAAAGAGATCAATGAATAAAAATCAGGGTATTGATAAAGTTGCAATTCAGACGGAGAACATCGCTACAGGAATTTATCTTATCACAATCTCTGATTCGGGGAAGATATATTCTTCCATTAAAATATTAATTTATTAGACCACCGAAAGATCAGGATGACAAGTAGCTTGCAGCTTGTGGTTTTGTAGCTTGCAGCTTGTGACCTATTGATTACTGAGAAGACTGATGCTAACATTGACCGAATCCATAAATGCATGCAGGTATTGAGGCACCGCCATTTTTGACTGATCAATTCTCCAGCTTTTAACCTCACCATTCTGGGCAAGTTTAATCAATAAACCGCCCTGGTCGGCGCAATCCGGGCAACCAAAGGTTGAATTTGTATCATTTAATAACTCAGGCGGGAAAGATTCGATAAGAGACTTAACCAGTTCAAAATCATCACTGCTTAATTCATTAAAATTGAAGGGTTCAGATACAGAATAGCTATCATTCTCATCTTCAAACAGTTTCTGATCGGTCACCAGGAAAGTTTCCACACAGGTCTCACCCTGGCACATTCCATAAAAATGACCGAATATGAGATAATCCGTTTCAGTATTCGTTGGATCCTGATCTTTTTTACAGGATGACAGAAATGAAACAGTCAGAAGTAGTGTTATTATCAGTATTTTATTCATGATGAAACATTCTAAAGTGATTTTAAAAATAACATCTATTGCGTCTTTCTATTGTGCTCTATTGTGACTATTGTGGTAAAAAATGTGGTGAAGTGGTGAAGTGGTGGGGTGGTGAGGTTGTGAGGTTTAGTGGCTTGAGGCTTGCGGCATGTGGCTTGTGGCTTTTGGGTGTGTTTACTTTATCCTGTAATTGATACGCCGATGAGTTTTCCGATGCCAAATGTTACTGCGGCGGCGGCCAGGCCGAATAATACCTGTCTGAACCCTGAAAACCAGACATTCCTGCCGGTGAACAAAGTTATCGCGGCGCCAATGATGAACAGCCCTGCCGCACTCATCGCAACACTCAGTAAAATAGCCTTGTTCCCGCTGGTGAACATGAAGGGCAGCACCGGGATTACTGCACCAATTGCAAACAGCACAAAGGAATAAATGGCGGCCTGGACGGCAGAGCCTTTCAATTCTTCGGCGTTGATCCCCAGTTCTTCTTTTACCAGCACATCATAGGCCCTATCCTTATCACTTAAAATTTCGGCTGCCATCCGGTATGCCTGATCTTCAGGGATACCTTTTGCAATATAGATCAGCGCCAGTTCCATCATTTCACCCTCCGGGTTGGTTTCCAGCTCCTCCATTTCAATTTTCATCTGGTTTTCATACAGTTCCTGTGAGCTTTTCACCGAGATCCATTCGCCTAACGCCATGGATAATGCCCCGGCCAGCAAACCGGCAAGGCCAGCCAGCAGGACGCCAGTCTGCCCGGTTGTCGCACCGGCAATCCCCATCACAAGACTGAAATTGGAAACCAGTCCGTCGTTCCCTCCCAAAACTGCCGCCCGGATTGCATTCCCGCCAACCGAACGGTGCCTGCGCTCAAATTTCAGGAGCTGGGTTACGGTCACCTTTTTTTCTTTTTCGAGAATAGTTCGAAGGATAGAAACATGGGTTGATTCCTTTCCGGTAATTTCCAGGTTGTTTTTTTTCTTTGAGGCGATAATTGCGCTGGAAATACTTTTTTCAGTATCCATCAACGAACCCAGCACGTAATCATACCCGAATATTTTACCGATAAGGTTTAAGGTTTTTGCCCTCCACGACGGTTGCATGATGTCATCAAGGATGATATTCTCCTTTTTGGCGAAAGCCTCGGCATGGCTTTTTTCGATCCCGCTCATCTGCCTGTAAACACCGGCTATTACCTCATCATCTTCATGGTCAGCGAGTTTTGAATACAGGAAGCTTGCATCGATCTCGGTCTGGATGCTTTTGTTTTTCATGAAGCAAAGTTAGGTATCATGATTATTCATTCCAAAACTATTCCCGGTTATCATTGTTATTAATTTGAAAGGCTATTAAAAATGTTAAAGATTGTGATCATTTCGATCTTTATTTCATTTTCACTGCAATCAGTAACAATGCAGGAAGATGGCAATAAAAACGTCCGGGTGAGGAATTTCGGCCAGCTTGAACCCTATCTTCATTTTTCCAATGATACGGTTTACCTGGTGAATTTCTGGGCTACCTGGTGTGCGCCCTGCCGCGAGGAAATGCCAGCTATCCAGGCTGTTGCTGAAAAGTATTCAGATAAGCCATTTAAGGTGCTGCTGGTGAGCCTCGATATGCCCAACCAGTTAGAAACAAGCCTCATGCCTTATTTAAAATCCAACAATATTGACCTGGAAGTGATTTTGCTTGATGACCCGGACCAGAACCGATGGATCGACCTGGTTGATAAATCGTGGTCAGGTGAATTGCCGTTTACGCTGATCTACGGAAAAGACTTCAGGGAGCCGCATTCACAGGTTTTCACTTTCGAAAAACTCGATTCAGTTATTCATTCTAAACTTAACTTGCCATGAAACAATTAATGCTGATAATTTTGATTTCCGGCCTGGCTTTACAGGCGGCTAATTCACAGGGTTATAATGTCGGGGATAAAGCCTCAGACTTCAAACTTAAAAATGTTGACGGAAAATATGTCTCCCTTAGCGACTACCCGGATGCAACAGGGTTTATAGTGATCTTCACCTGCAATCATTGTCCTTACGCCATTGCTTACCAGGACAGGATCATCGAACTCAATAAAGAATACGAGGTCCTGGGGTATCCTGTCGTTGCCATCAACTCAAATGACCCGGATATAGCGCCTGACGACTCCTACGAGAATATGGTAGTCCGTGCAAAGGAAAAGGGGTTCACCTTCCCCTATCTTTATGATGAAACCCAGGAGGTATACCGCAAATACGGCGCAAAACGCACGCCCCATGTCTATCTTTTGCAGAAAAATGGCAAAGACCTGGTAGTGCGGTACATCGGCGCCATCGATGATAACTCCCAGGATGCCTCGAAGGTTACAACGCCTTACCTTGCAAATGCTATTGAAGCACTGATAGCCGGAAAAGCGCCTGATCCCAGCATGACGAAGGCTATCGGTTGTTCGATAAAGGATAAGGCTGTCCAGTAAGGAAATTGCAAATAATTAACTAAGATTGAATTCCTGGTAATATCTTATTATTCAATTATAAGCTTCCCGACGCTTAAAGAAGATGCAGTGAAATATTTGATCAGGTAAATCCCATTTGGCAAACCATCGGTGTCAATTTTCACATCCGGTTCCAGCAAGGTTACTTTTTTTACCAGCTGATTATTTAATGTACTGATTAAAATTGTAGCCGGTTCATTATTTGTAGATTTAATATAGAATTCTGAATTGGCCGGATTTGGATAAATTAAAATTTTTCCGTGATCATCCTTTTCAAAATCAGGAATTTGCGTGTAATCTTTCACATGCAGGCGTGATGGTTTACTGTATAGTGTTAATTCAGTAGCTATTGAATTCGTAACAACACAAAGGTAAGCGCCTGAATCGGCAAAGGTCACTGCAGGAAATTCCAGATAATACTCCGTAGCTCCAGCAAGTGTATCATTATCTTTAATCCATTGATAATGATTATATTCACCTCCTGTCAGGCATTCGAAACGAAACGGGGAATTCACAACCACTGTGGTGTCGGGATGGCTGTCAATGCTATCCTGATATTGATAATCAAAACCACTTATCAAAACCATAGGTTCCAAATCCTCAAAGGTTAAAGCATTTTGACTGATATTAAATACAGTAATACCGGTCAGGTTTAATAATGATAAAGGCAAGGCGTCAATATTGTTAGAATATCCAATAATCCAGGTCATGTCGGTGAGGTTCCCGATCTCATCCGGGATGCTTGTGATTTCATTTTTAAAGAACTGAAAATTTCTGAGTTTGGTGAGGTTACCAATCGATGCAGGGATTTCATCAATATTATTTGCCGCAAAATTCAGATCGGTCAGGTTAGTTAACGTGAAAATTTCATCCGGTAAATCATTCAGGCAATTTCCTCCTAAAATTAAATGTTCGAGATTTTCAAGGTTTCCTATTTCTTCAGGGACTTCAGGGATCTGGTTGGCATTTAAATGCAGTTCTTCCAGGTTGGTACAGTTTCCGATGCCAGGTGGTAAATTTGCTATATCATTCACTGGCAGGTAAATGAATTTAAGTGCAGTCATATTGCCAATTGATTCAGGAATATTTCTTAGTTGACCATTACTACCTGTAAGGACTTCCAGTTTAACGAGTCCCCCGATCTCTTCGGGAAGGTACCTGATTTGAGTATAGCCGAATGAAAAAAATCTCAGATCCGTCAGGTTTCCAATCTCTGTAGGCAAGGTATCAATTGTTGCTGCAAATAAATTCAGTGTATCCAGTGTAACTAGATTTCCGATGCTGTGAGGCAGACTTAGAATTGTATCATGCGCAAGATCAAGAAACCGAAGGCTGTCAAGATTTCCTGTTTCCTCAGGAAGATGTCCGGAGAGACCATTATACGGAAGGTCCAACCTGGAAACCCTGTTTCCCTGGATTTGCACACCGTACCACCAGCTTACAGGCACTCCACCCATCAGCCAGAAGTCATTGTGTGTCCAAGCTACGCCATTAGTGCTATTGTAAATTGCAACCAGGGCCAGCGAGTCCTGCTCCAGCACCTGTGATTCAGCACAATTGGCCGAAAAGAAAACCAGCAAGATGAAGATTAACTTTTTCATTGGTTTTTATGAATAAAACATGGTTGCATGAAAAAACTGGCATTTTAAATGATTAAGAATTGTGTTGATCTGGTCAATATATAGATAAATATCAAATATAAGGATTTAATTAATCCCTCAGCTTCCCCCACTTATTCGACCTTTTCTTGAAAAAGAGATATTGCAGCGTTGCCGTAAAAAAGTGCAGGTTAATTTGAATGAACTGGATAATGAGTTGCCTGACCGGTTTGATAATGAGCAGGCAGAGGAAAGCCGGTAATAGAATTAACAAATAAGGATCCAGGGTATTATTTATGAAAAAATAAATGATATCCAGGAATAGTAATAACAGCATAAAAGGCAGTGCCAGCTTAAAATATTTGAAGATGAGAAACCTTATGAAATAGTTAAAAGGCATACGGCGGATCATTTTAAAATGACGGGTTAGAAATAATAATAAGCCCCTCGCCAGCCGGTCGATTCGGTCACTTTTGTAGTAGTCGTTGAAAGGGACATCATAAATAACGGCATTTTTTTCGGTGATCAGTCTTTTCTTTTGCAGGATGGTGGATACCACCACAAAGAGGTCATCGAAAAGGATATCTTCAGGAAATTCCCTGAACACTGACTTTCTTTGTGCATACAATGCCCCATAAACATTGAGGGATGAACCTGAAAGGCTTTCCCATTCGGAAATCCTGTTCAACAGGTTCCTTAACGACATTTTTTTAATCCCATCGGTATCTGTGAGTGTTGAATTAACCGTCCCGACTTCAGGATCTTTGAAGTTCCGGACGAGGCATTTTACCGATCCTTTTTTCATTAGCTGCCTGCAGTCGGAAAATATCAGCAAGTCGTTCTTTGCTGCTTTTACCCCTTCATTGACAGCTCGAATTTTGGAAGCATTTTCTTTCTCAATAATTATTTTCACCCCCGGATTTCCGGCATAAGAGGATAATATACTGTTCGTTGCATCTGTGGAAGCGTTAGAAATTACTATAATCTCCGATCCTTCGATCCATTCATCCGCTTCCAGGAAAGAATCCAGTTTCCGGCGGATATGCTTTTCCTCGTTATGTGCTGCGATGATAATACTTACCGGTTTCAGGTATGAATCGGATTTCCTGACGGCCTTCTTCAGCAAAAGCGACCTGGCCCAGGCATAAGCCGGGTAAAATCCCATGAGAAGAATGATGAGGATACTCAGTAAAAAAGTCGCATTAATGAAGATCTGCATAGGCTTTTTTAATCAATCGATTGTGTTCCGGAATGAATGAAAATATTAAGCCGGTCCGCAAGTAACCTGCCTAAGAACATAAAAGCCATTTTCCTGATTTTTGATTTCAGTATTAACTTTTGCAATGCTTTCTTATTTGTGAGGATGGCTTCAAATTCCCCGGGTGAGGTGCTTCTTTTAACCGACCACCTATGGATAACAAACAGCTTTTCATCTGGATAATTCAGCCGGGCATCGGTAGTGAAAACAGCCTTGTAGCCTGCATTTTTAGCCTGGCGGATTGTCTTTTTATTATTTATCCCGTAAGGAAATGAAAAAAAGTCGACCGGCTGTTCCGTAATATCTTCCAGGATCTTTTTTGAAAACTCAAGGTCATGCTTTAATTCCTGCGGATTAAGTTTGGTCAGTTCACGATGTGTGATTCCATGGGAGCCAACAGAAAAGCCATTATCAATGATTTCCCGAAGCTGTTGTCGGTCTAAAAATCCCTCCTTACCCGCCAGAAGGAAGAAAGTGGCTGTCATTCCGTTTGCCTTAAGCAATGGATAAACAATCCCGAAATCCGAATCATTGCCATCATCTACAGTAATGGCTACAGAAAAGGCAGCGGGTATATTACCATCGACCATGTCAGCGCAGGAAACCACGGGGATATTATGGTCAACAAGGGTTTGGATATGCCTTTCAAAATCCGTTCTTCTTACGGCAAATATTTTATCAATTGCAGGAAGGCCAGGTGTAAGGCCTGTATCAACCCGGTGGTAATTAATGACAAGTACCTGCTTTTTCAATCAGAGGATATTAAAAAGTTCTTCCCTGCTCCATCTTTCTGCATCCAGGCTTGATAAATCTTCGGCAATAAATTCATGCAGGTTCTCCCCTTTTTGAAGCCCGGTGATCTTAATATCCCGCTTTCCGTTACTGTATTTGCTGATCATGACTTCCAGGAGTTCACCCATGCTCACAGATTTCATCCTGGGCAGATAAGGATTTGCATCAGGGGCTTTTTCCAGGCATTCAAGCATCTGGTCGGCAACTTCTTCCCTGGTCCAGAAAAACCGGGTTGCCGCCGGCTCCGTGAGAATGATCTCTTCTTTATTGAGTAATGCGTTCTTCCATTTTGGCAATACAGAACTGGTCGAATACATGACATTTCCTATCCGTAAAACCCTGTATTTGCAATTTGATGAATTGATTAATTCGAATTCACGGAACAAATTCTCTGTTAAAAATTTTGTTGCCCCGTAAACGCTTGAAATTTTAACGGCCTTGTCGCTGCTTACTGTAATGACATATTTTATTTCGGGATTTTCTTCGGAAAGTTTTAATACGTTTATCGTCCCGATAACATTCGACTGAATTGTCTTAAGTGTATGTTCCGAAGAAAGAACAACATCTTTTAAAGAAGCCAGGTGGTAAATCCCTTCGCAGCCCCTGACTGCCTTCTTCAATAGGCAATAATCTTCTACCGGGCAAGGGAAGATACTGATCTGCGGGAATTTTGCTTTCAGGGATACCAGTTTGCTTTCATTTCTCGCAATGGCATTAATTTCAAATCCAAGGTCCAGTAATCTTTTGATGAGGCTTTCAGCAATGAACCCTGTAGCCCCTGTAATAGCAACTTTCTTCATAATTATCAGTACTTTCCTTTATAATTATTTAAGTTTAGCTTTAAATTCAAAAATCATATTTTTATCAGGCAAATAGTTGGCTTTCGTCCAGTAATAAACCGTTTCCTGTTCTGTGATGATTGATTCATCGGGTGAAATGGAAAAAGAAACGATCTCAAGGCCGGGTGCCACAATCAACTGGTAATCCGCCTGTTCAAGCGGCTTTCGCCAGCCGGCCGTTGATTCCAGGATATATTCGGCACGGTTGCCCGGCAACTGCTGCCGGTATGATATCAGGACCTCTATCTCTTTAAACTTACCAAATCCGGCCTTAAAAAATGCGGATTCATTACTTTCTACTAATGGTTGAACGGGTTCATTTAATGTAAGATTGAAGATGCGGAGCAAATCGACACCGCCATACATTGAATCCACGGGAAAAGGATAAACCAGCGTTATCGAAGTGTCGCCGGTTGTTTTCAGGTAATAGCTGCCTGTTACATAGAAGTAATCCTTATCTATTTTCATAGTGATGATTTCTTTATAAAAAGAAATATCCTGAGAATGAAGAGTGAACAGTGAGCAGTGAAGAGTGAAGAAGATAAAAATAAGCCGGGTCATATGTTTTGTTAAAGTCGGATGAATTTACCTGTTTTTACAATACGACTCCCCTTTTTGAGCAGGTAAATATACGTTCCGGAGGAAATTGAACTTTGCGGCGACCATTCATATCTTTTCTGATCGGGTGATAATATAAGGTGATGGACCTCCCTGCCGTCCTGGCTGTAAACCGATAACGTCATGTCACCAGGTTTATCAGGACCCTTGAGGTTAAAATAAAATACAACCTTATCCGAAAAAGGGTTTGGGGCAACGGTGACGGCATTTTCATCTGGTTTTTCCTGGTCATCGACACCCATTACAAGGCTCGTGGTAATGATATCATGGTAATAGGAAGAGTTAGACGCAAGACAAAATTCAAACGGTTCAACGGTATAATACCTGCTCACCCGTGTCGGGGTCCAGATTTTAACAGTATCGAAAGTATAGGTTCGGGCAGGCAGTCTTTTCGAAAACGAGCCATCGGGATTTATTACCAAAGCTAAGTTGCCTACATCGGGCATAAAAATTTTACCTTCAGTGAATGGATTGCCGGTTGTATCATATGCTACACCTGAATAAGTTCCCATAGCTCCCGTTGTGTCATTGCCAAATCCTATGGTAGGAGATGAATCCATGCAAAATTCCCATATGCCCGATTGAACATCATAATATATAAGGGAAATCACAGAAGAACCTTCCCCGAGACAATTGAGAAACGATCCGGGGTATGAACCGAAAGCCACTGAATCATATGGCTGGTCATCAAAGGAATAACTGATTAATTTGACATAGTCACCCTCTGCGATAATAGTCAATGGATTGGCCAGATTATCATTGGTAATTGTAGAAAAGTAGATGAAGAAATCATCTTCCCCGGCCTCAATGAGGGAATAATCAGCAATCAGCGAATTCCCGGATGAAGTAACCAGGCGGATGGAATCTATATAAGTAACATCTTCCCAGAAGGCCATTTCAATGGTCCAGTTACCGGCTTCATCAACAAGGATTTCCGAGATAAAAGCCTGAGGGGGAGCAAGGTTAGCGACTACACCTGAAGTAATCACAGTTAGCAAGAGAACGATCAGTGACTTTTTCATTGTTTTAAAATGATGTGATTATTATGAGATTTTACTTGATTTGGTTGAAGTATCGATAAAATCCAAATATAAGGAAAAATATAAGATAAAGAAAGTGATGCAGGTTATTTTTTTTAACACATAGACACATAGGACACATTAGGAAACACATTGAAAATCAGGGGCACTTCCCCGCTTCCATGCCTCCATGCCTCCCTGCCTCCATGCCAGCTGTAACTTTCCCGGAAGTCATCCGTCTTATGCGTAAATTTGGAGTTCTAAATAGGGCAGAATGACCGTCACGGAGTATAACGAGTGTGTGGATAGCCATTCCGACAAGGTATACCGCTTCATCCTGAAAAACCTCAGGGATGAGCAGGCTGCCATGGATATTGTCCAGGATTCCTTTGAAAAAATGTGGTTGAAATTCCGCGAGATCAGTGTGGCCAGTGCAAAATCTTATCTGTTTACTACCGCTTACCACCGGATGATCGACTATACAAGGAAAGAAAAAAGGAAGGAAAGGCTGCCTGAAGGGTACGACCGCATGGAAAGCAGCAGTCCACACTACAGCGACCTGAAAAATATCCTCGATGAAGCGCTGGAAAAGCTGCCTGAAATGCAAAAATCGCTCATCCTGCTCAGGGATTACGAAGGATACAGTTATGAAGAGATCGGGAAAATTACAGGGCTGAACGAATCGCAGGTGAAGGTTTATATCTTCCGCGGCCGTCTCGCCCTGAAAAGTTACCTGGTCAGTATCGACAATTTAGTCTGATCATGAAAATCAACCAGGACAACTACGAACAGTACTTCCTCGACTTCGCGGAAGGAAGCCTTTCCCCTGAAATGGAGAAGGAACTGGAAGATTTTCTCCAGGCAAATCCCGATTTACGGCCCCTCCTTTCCGATCTCGATCTGTCGCCTTTGCCTGTAGCCGAAATTCATAACATCGCACTGAAACAAAATCTTAAAAAAAATATTCGCCCGACAAAGCAAATTAACGAGGCTAATGCCGAAGAATGGATGATCCGCCAGGTGGAAGGCCTGCTGGATGAAAAGGAAGAAAAAGAACTGGCAGAATTTATCCGGCTGAATCCCGCTTATGCATACGACCTGGAAAAATTCCGTCAGGCAAAGCTCCTGCCGGACCTCTCCGTTACATACAGCCGGAAGGAACAGCTGAAGAAAAAAGCCGCTTTGCTCCCGTTATTCCGCCTATCATGGCTGGTCCCCGCTGCAGCAGCCCTGGTCCTTCTGTTTATCGGCATTCGGTATTTGCAGCAGCCTGCCGAAATCATTCCAAATCCTGATAAAAAAACGGTTGCAGAAATACCTGTTACAGACGTTCCGAACAAAGAAAATCCTGTTAAAGAAAATCTGGTTAAAGAATCGCTGCAAACTTCTGAAACCGCATTTGCAATGACCACCCCGGCAGTACAGCCGCTTGTCACTCCAGCATCACCGGATACCCGCCCAGCATCCTTCCGCCTCAATCCATCAAAAGCAGGCATTCTTGAGACGAATAATCAACTTCTTACCGCCCTCTTCAGCGATAATCCATACGCTCTTTCCATAGTCCGGTTTCCTGAAGAAAAGGAAAAGCCGATGATCGCCAAGGTGTTCAATAACATGATTTCCCAAGTCAAAGACGGATTCAACAGCCAGGTTGAGCAAACCAATATCGACAAAACCGATTTCAGCCTATGGGGACTGGCAAGGGTCGGCGTGAATGGCTATAATTCGGTCACCGACCGCGACCTGGAACTGTATGTCCACCGCGGTGAAGACGGCAAAGTCACTTCCTACGCACTGATCGAGCAAGACCGCCTCCTGATGGAGAAAAACCTGGGTAAAAATTAGTCCCTGTAACATTTCCGGCCCTGTGTCCGTCACACGCAAAAACCCTTAAACAATCGATTTATGAAAATGCATATTTTATCTAAAGGAACCATTCTTATATCCACAATCTGGATACTGACAGTAATTAACCTCTCCGCTTTCGCCCAGAATGACGTGGTGCGTGAAACGCGCGAAGTACCTTCGTTTGACAAGGCTGACATAGGAGGCGCATTCGAAGTGACCTTCACCTTCGGGGAACCCCTGAAGGTTGAAGTTGAGGCAAAGCAAAAGGCAATCGGTGATATTAAAACCGAAGTAAAGGATAATAAATTACACATCACCTCGACCCGTGCCAATACCAGCGGCCCCCTTAACATTTACATATCGGTGCCGACCCTTTCACTGCTGGAGATCCATGGGGCTGCTGATGTGACGGGCACGAACCTGCTTAAGAATGAAATGCTTACCATTCTCATTTCCGGGGCCGCCTCGGCGGATTTTGAGATCGATGTAAACTCACTGCGCACCGAAGCTTCGGGTGCTGCCGACCTCGATCTTGAAGGCAACGCTGTTCATCACAGCACGATTGTCAGTGGCGCCGCCTCCGTTAATGCTAAAAACCTGCTGACGGAAACGACCGATGCCGATGTAAGCGGTGCCGGGACTGCCAGGGTTAATGGGAAAAATGTCACCGGGAATACCAGCGGCGCCGGCGAAATTTATTCTGAAGAAGGCGGCCAGGTAACTGAGGTGAAAGAAGGCGCCGTTGTCGGGATCTCTGAGGAAGGCGATACCACCTACGTCAATGTTCCCGGTTTTGGGATCGAAGTGACAGAGGGCGAAGATACCGTTAAGGTGAGGGTCGGAAACCGTGTGATCATTGTGGATGATGACGGGAACGTGGTGACCAACAGGTGCGGAAATCCCAAATTCAATGGCCATTGGGCGGGTTTTGACATCGGTTTGAACGGCTACGTTACTCCCGATTTCAATATGAATTTTCCGAAGGAATATGAGTACCTCGACCTGAGGATGGAAAAATCAATTGCCGTAAACCTTAACTTTTTCGAACAGAATATCCCCCTGGCCAAAAACCAGAAATGGGGGATCGTCACCGGACTCGGGCTTACCTTTAATGATTACAAATTTATGCGGCCTACCAGGCTCAGCATGGATTCCTCCGCCCTGATCGGCTACCTCGATGAGGATATCAACATCAGGAAATCCAAATTATCGGCCATGTACCTCTCACTGCCGGTGTTGTTCGAATTCCAGACCGCTCCCTGTTACCGCAAGAACGGCTTTCATGTCAATGTCGGTATGCTCATCAGCGCCCGCTTATCGTCGCACACGAAAAAATATTACGATGATTTGAACACGGAATTCAATGTCACGAAATACAATCCCGAAACAGACCAGTACGAGGTGGTTTACACGGCCATTTCGCCAAATGACCCGAAGGAGCACCATTATGGCGACTGGTTCCTGCAGCCGTTCAAATTCGAAGCCACAGCAAGGATTGGCTGGAACTTCCTGAATTTCTGGGCGAACTATTCCCTAAATACTATGTTCCGCGAGGGCAAAGGACCGGAGTTGTATCCGTGGTCGGCGGGGATATCTTTGCTATGCTTCTAGCTTTTTTTTTCACCACATTAGGCACATAAGACACATAGGTTTCACAATAGGGATCTATGTGTTTTCTATTGTGTCTATTGTATCTATTGTGGTAAAAAAGAGAGTTTCAATTTTGAAAAATATTTTTATCTTTACCGCAATATTAAATCTTTATCCAAAAATCTAATATCCAACTACTTAAACCTTAACACTTAACCCTCAAAACTCCGAAGGCATGTCCGGTCACAATAAATGGTCAACGATAAAGCATAAAAAAGGGGCGGCAGATGCAAAGCGCTCCAAGATATTCTCAAAACTCGTAAAGGAAATCCAGGTTGCCGTGAAAGAAGGCGGCCCCGATCCCGACCATAACGCCAGGCTCAGGCTGGTGATACAGAATGCCAAAGGGGTCAGTATGCCGAAGGATAATATTGAAAGGGCCGTCAAAGGCGGTGATAAAGATGCAGCCAGCTATTTTGAGTCGACTTTCGAAGGGTACCTGCCCAATGCCGTGGCCGTTTTCATTGAAACCACCACCAACAACCAGCAAAGGACCGTCAGCAATATCCGGTCGATCTTCAACAAATACAACGGCAACCTTGGCACGAACGGCTCTTTGACCTTTATGTTCGACCGCAAAGGCATTTTCTCCATCCCGCTTGCAAATTTCAATGCCGATGAGCATGAACTGGAACTGATTGATGCAGGGGCGGAAGACATTTCTGTTGAGGAAGAATATGTGACTGTTACAACAGCAATGGATGATTTCGGCCAGATGCAAAAGAAACTGGAAGAGCTGGGTATTGAGCTGGAGAATGCCCGTTTGCAGCGCATCCCTAAAGAATATAAAGTTTTAAGCCTCGAGGATACTAAAAAGGTGATGAAAGCCATTGACACTTTTGAAGAAGACGATGACGTCCAGAACGTTTATCACAACCTCGATATCCCCGATGAATACGTGGATCAGCTGGAAGACTAGCAAAACCGGCTTCCTGATCCTCCTGGGACTGCTTTTTCTTTCCCATCTCCCTTTTATTGAAGCCGATCCCGACAGGAATATGTCTGTCGGCCGCGGCCCTTTTACCGATGAAGGCCTGAATACAATCCAGGTGCGAAACTGGGTTAATCACGGCGAATTAAGCCTTTCCGAATGCGACAACCTGCTGAAGACCCCCTTGCTTGGATTTCCGCTGGCAGTAACTTACAGCATTTTCGGCACCAGCCATGCAGTCTCAAGGTTACATGTGCTTATCCTGGTGTTCCTGGCTCTTCTCTGGGTCGGCCTTGACAGGAAGTACAGCCGCACAATGATCATATTCTTATTGATTACTATGCTGCTATACCAGGTGTTTCAATCTTCCCATTTCAGCATGGGAGAAATGTTGTCGGTGGGGGCTATACTTCTTTCGATCCATTTCCTCGCACGTTCTTCCGATCCGGAATACAGCAGGCAGTCGCGCGATAAACAGGCATTGCTGGCCGGGGTATTCCTTTCATTATCTTACTTTATTAAAATCCAGTTCATTTATTTAATTGTCCTTCTGCCACTTATACTGATAATTCAATGGTTTACGTCTAATTATTTTGTAAGAAAAATGATCCCCCGGCAGGGATTTATTATCACCGCAACATTACTTTTCTTCCTCTTATTGTATCTCTTTGCCTGGTACCTGCCCAACAGGTCAACTTACGACTTCATGATGGCACACCAGTCGGGCGAATTTGCACTTTCCGAAAAAATATGGGGCTATATTCATTTCAACCTCGATTTTCATTTTATGAAAGGATGGATGATGTGGTTCTGTTTCCTTTTTGCGGCCATGCTTATTACCGGCATCATCATCCTGAAAAAAAAACAATCCGGTCGTTACCAGCTATTGTTTATATCATCCCTGTTATGGTTCTTCCTTGAATTACATAAACTGACCATGGTTTACCTTCCGACACGCTACCAGGTCAGTCTATTGGTTTCTATGGGATTGTTGATGAGCATCGTGCTCAATGAACTGATTACATTATCAATCAAAGGCAGAATATTGTCGTTAAAACTTGCCGTCTTTTCTATTCTGGTTGTTTTGGTAATGATCAATATTTTTAATTATGCAGATACTTACCGGCACCGGAAATATTCTATTAAAGAAGCCAATGAATATCTTGCAAAGCAACTCGGCAAGGACGACGTCGTTTTAGGGGCCTGGGCGCCTTCACTCACCTGGGAATCTAAGAGCAGGGCCCTCCCGGTCTGGAACAATTTTCTTAATTACAAGGATCCTCTCAACACATTTCATCCTGAAGTCATTATTGCGGAAAGCGACGAACAGGATTCCGAGCAGGCCTGGTCGGCTCAGGGTGTCATTTTAAATGAGATATCTGATTCAAGCAGAATGGTTAAGATCGGGCAATGGGATGTGAAAATATACTGGATGAAGTGACCCTTATTTATAACGTTTTTAAATTTCATCTTCCCCAATTCATATAGTTTATAAACAATCCTACATCTGTTTGATTTTCTATTGGTTATACTACAGCGACCCTATTAGCTGTCTTCTCACTTCCCTTGGCAAATTCGAAAATAATTTTAACTTCGCCTTTTTTAAATCTTTTATTGTTAATCATTTAACACTGGATTTTGCATGAAGAAATCTCTATTCCTCCTTATCGTCGTTTTACTGCCGGTTTTGCTGTTTTCACAGGATGAACCTGCATTTGGCATCAAGTTTGGCGGCTTCGTAAAAACGGATATTCTCTGGGATTCCAGGCAGACCGTTGACATCCGCGAAGGGCACTTTTTACTTTATCCCAAGGGCGAAGACCTTGATCCGGATGGAAATGACATCAATGCAAAAGCAAGTTTTAATTTCCTCAGTATACAGACCCGTTTACGGGGTGATATTAAAGGGCCCGACGCCCTTGGCGCAAAAACTTCCGGGGCCATCGAAGGCGAGTTCTTCGGTATGGCCGATGGTAATATCAATGGTTTCAGGCTTCGGCATGCCTATGTCAAACTGAACTGGAAAACCACGGAATTACTCGTAGGACAAATGTGGCATCCCATGTTTATTACCTCATGCTACCCTGAAGTGGTATCGTTCAATACCGGCGCCCCGTTCCTGGTCTTCTCACGGAACCCGCAGATCAGGCTTACTAAGGACTTCAATCATATCAAGGTTATCGTAGCGGCCTTATCGCAGATAGATTTCAAAAGCACCGGACCCGACGGCCCGAACAGCAAATATCTCCGGAATTCTGCCATCCCTTCTTTAAACATCAATCTTGAATATTCAAAGAAAAATGCAGAAGAAGGAAAAGAATTCCTGATCGGTATTGCAGGTAATTATAAAAGGCTGATCCCGCGGCTTGAAACCATTGAAGGATTTAAAACCGATGAAGGCATCAATTCAATGTCAGGAATGGCTTATCTGAAGATCGGCTGCCCGAAGGTCGTTTTCAAGCTGGCCGGTTTTTACGGGCAGAACATGTACGATTACACCATGATCGGCGGCTATGGTGTAGCTATGGAAGAACCTGACACAGTCCATGGTTTTGAGACTTATGAGAACATCAATACATTTTCAACCTGGGCCGAAGTGATGACAACCGGAAAGAAAATGCAGGGGGGCCTGTTTATTGCTTATTCCTCCAACCTGGGGTCAACAGACCCGGTCTATGCTATCCCGGCTTATTCAAGGGGAAACAATATCGCATACCTTTACCGTATATCACCCCGCTTTATTTACAATGCCGGAAAATTCCGCATTGCCCCGGAAATTGAATATACTGTAGCCGGTTACGGAATCCCGGACACTGAAAGCGGAAAAGCCCTGGACCCGGAACCCGTTGGTAATTTCCGCTTCCTGGTGGGAGTTTACTATTTCTTTTAATATTATATCGAACCCAATAACTTAATATATATCACTAAATCATTTATTATAAACTAAAAAATCATAAGCGTTATGATGAAAAAAATCTCAAGTTTTGTTGAATATTTTCAGCAATACCATGAAAGTGTGACAGATCCGGAGGGATACTGGGCGAAGATCGCGGATACGTTCCAGTGGCATAAGAAGTGGGACAAAGTCCTTGACTGGAACTTCACGGAGCCCAAAATCAAGTGGTTTGATGGCGGAAAGCTGAACATCACTGAAAATATTTTTGAGCGGAACCTGCCGGCACGCAAAGACCAGGTAGCCCTTATCTGGGAACCGAACGACCCGAAGGAGAAGGAAATCCGCATCACA
>CAYJNJ010000087.1:0-20808 GCA_964371595.1 uncultured Bacteroidales bacterium
GGCCAGGGGGTGAGGTCTGGACCTGGGAGGGAGTAAGGGAGGGGGCTAAGCGCCATGAAACAATCCTCCACATCCGGAACGACCTCCTTCACTTCTACTTCTTCCTGGCCCTTTTCTGTTAAAAATTTCTTTAATGAATCATGTGTATTTTCCTCAGCCATTGCGGCATGGATGAACTCGCCCGAGCGGTATGCCCTGATGGTGCCGGGGAATTCCTGGACGCTGAACAGCAACTGGTACATATTTGCCGATTTCACTGCCAGTAGCGGATTTTTATAGGATTTCACGATCCCTTCCGGTGTGTCCAGCATCATCACACTGCCTTCCTGCATCAGCGCTACCCGGTCGCAGCGGCTGGCTTCATCCATGTAAGGCGTTGAAACCAGTATGGTGATGCCCTCCTTTTTCAGGTTGCCCAGCATATCCCAGAATTCCTTGCGGGAAACGGCATCGACGCCGGTGGTAGGCTCGTCGAGGAAAAGGACCGAGGGCTTGTGGATGAGTGCGCAGGAAAGGGCCAGCTTCTGCTTCATCCCGCCGGAAAGCTTGCCTGCCGGTCTCGTTTTGAAAGGCTCAATCTGCTGGTAAATATCTTTGATAAGGTGATAATTCTCCTTGATCGACGTCTTGAAAATGCTGGCGAAGAAATTCAGGTTCTCCTCCACGCTCAGGTCCTGGTAAAGTGAGAAGCGGCCAGGCATGTAGCCGATGATCTGCCTGATCTTTTTGTAATCCTTCACCACATCAAACCCTTCAACTTTCGCTTTCCCTGTATCGGGAAGCAACAGCGAGGTAAGTATCCTGATCAGCGTGGTTTTCCCCGCTCCGTCAGGCCCGATAAAGCCGAAAAGCTCCCCTTTGCCAATGGAAAGGCTGATCTCATCGAGGGCTTTTACACCTTCGTAAGACTTGCTGATTTCGTTTATGTTGACGGATGTGTTCAATTGATCTATTGTTCTATTGTTCTATTGTTCCATTGTTCCATTGTTCCACTTCACCACTTCACCACACCACCACTTCATCACTCCACCACTCCACCACTTCACCACTTCACCACTAATTCTCCACAGGCATAAAATTCACCTCCCCCGGCATGCCGATCTTCAGTGCGCCGTCGTTTGCGACCTTGACCTTAGCGGCATAAACAAGGTTCACCCTCTCTTTTTTGGTCTGTATGGTTTTGGGCGTGAATTCGGCTTTGGAGCTGATCCATGACACGGTTCCGCTGAGAGTGGAAACATCGGATTTGTCTTTATCGATCAGCACTTCAACGGTTTGTCCCAGTTTCAGGTATTGCAACTGATCGCCGCTGATGTAGACCTTCAGTTCCATTTCGCCGAGATCGGCGATCTTGCAGACAGGTTTGCCCATGGCGGTGACCTCGCCGGCCTCGGCGAATTTGACAAGGACCGTCCCCGAGAGCGGGCTGATGATCCAGCATTTGCTCATGCTCTCTTCCACCTGCCCCACCTGCGCATCCAGTGTCCCCAGTTCGGCGCGGATAGCATCCTTCTGCACTTCCGAAGCCCTGATCTGCTGTTCCAGCAGATCGATGCTTCCGTTGATGTCATCCACCTGCTTTTGCGTGGCGGCGCCGTCTTTCATCAGCTTATCCACCCTCTCCTTCTCAACCATGATGTTCTTTTTCTGTTGTTCCTGCACGCTGATCTGCGCGTCGATGTTTTTCAATCTTGCAAGGATCACTTTTTCCTGGCTGATGAGTTGTTCTCTTTTTAAGGAAAGATCAACGGTGTCGATCAGCCCGATGGTGTCGCCCGAATTAATTTTCATGCCTTCTTCGATTTTTAGGTTGATGATCTGGCCGTTGGCCTGTGATGAGACGATGACTTCGATGGCCTCGAAATTGCCGTAAGCATCCGATTTATCGCTGCTATTGCACGACATAAGGAATAAAACCGGGATGATAAGAAGAAATATATTTTTCATAAGAATTTGGATTTACAGTTTCCCTGCCGTGGCGAGGTATTCATACTTTGCCCGTGCAAGCTGGACTTCATGGATTCTCTGGTTTAGCTTCGCTTCCGTCTCGGCATGGAGTTCGGTAACATATTCCGTGGCCGTGATCACTCCGTTCTGCAGGCGGGAAGCATAGGTCATGACAATCCCGCTCCTGATGTCGGCGATTTCCTGGTCTTTCGGAAGCAGTGCCTCTATCCTGGCGATCTCTGCCATTTTTCTTTCCAGGTCGGTGGCCAGCCCCAGGTCAAAGGCGTTCTTATTGCTTTCCACGATCTGTTTGTTCAGGTCAAGAATGGCCTTTTCATTCTTCGTCTTGTTCCAGTTCCAGACATTCCATGTCAGCTTGCCGCCGATCATATAATAATCGTCGAAATCATTCAGGAGCATATTGTACCCCGGTTTGCCGTAGCCTGCCTGGCCGTAAGCCCAGAATTTCGGCATCCGCTTCACGGTGGCCACTTTTTTCATCGATTCCGCTTTTTGCTGCTGCAGGCTGAAAAGGGTGTATTCCAGCCTGTCGTAGCCCGGCACGTAAGTATCGATGACGGGGCTCTGCCATTCCAGTTTGCTTCCGGCCGGTATTTCCTCTTTTGTCAGTTTGGAGAGTATTTTGTAAGATGATGCGATGGCCGAGCTGATCTCGATTTCCCTCTGGTCGAGCTTCAGCAGCTCAGCTTTCAGGATCTCGGCGTTGGAGGAGAGAAGCAGTCCGTTCTTCACGCCGGATTCGACTTCCTTATAGCGGGAAAGCAGGTTCTGGCGCGTGAGGTCAAGCAGTTCCATGCTTTCCTGCAGGGCAATGATGTTGAAATAAACCGTAATGACTTTTTCTTTGAGCTGGTATAAGGTAATCCCCACATTCTGCCGGTTGATCTCATTATCGAGGGCCTCCACATCCTTATTGCTTTTGGTCAGCCCACCGTCATAGATAAGCTGGCTGACGTCGAGCGAAAGCTTGTACTGGTCCTTGTCGAGGGGTTCCGGGGCAAAAGAGGCCACAACCGAAGGCACTAAAGTCACATCCGACTGGTAATGTGCATCGCCGTTGATATTCATCTCCGGCAGGTAATTACGGTTGAGGTTTTTGATCTTCAGGTCGCTCGAAGAGGCCAGCAGCTCATACTGGCTGAAGAGCGGGTGGTTGGCTTCGGCTTTGCTGAGGCAGTAAGCGAGGGTGACCGTGCTGTCCTGCGCAACTGCCGGCGCAAGCAGGCTGACCATGGCTGCAAGCAGCAGTGTTTTTTTTATCATGGTGTAATGGCATTAATGATGAAATCAGCGACTGCCGTTTTTCTTTTCTCAAGGAAATCTTCGTAGGCTTTTGCATCGTTTTTGAAGATAAAGCCCTGTATCATCGGCCGGGCAGCGAAGGGGAAGATGCACAGGGCGAGCAGATTGACCATAAATTGCTTCGGTTCCATCTCCACCAGGTTTCCTTTCTTCAGTTCCATGCGGATGATGTTCATGACTATTTCGGGGTCTAATCCTGTAGAGTGCATCAGATCAATGATCCGGCCCGGGTTGCGGTGCAGCTCATGCAGGATGAACTGCGGTATCTGCGGATAAGCCTGCAGGGCGCTCATGTAAGCATTAACCAGTCCCCTGATCTTTTCGGTGAACTCAATATCAGCCGTGAAAATTTTGAAGAGATTGGGGACCATTTTTGCAAAGGCTTCCATGAATACCGCTTCGAAGAGCCGGTCTTTGCTCCGGAAATAATAGTGGAGCAGGGCCTTGTTGATCCCTGACACATTGGCGATCTGCTGCATGGTAGAGCCGTCGAAGCCGTTCTCCAGGAAGACTTTCCGGGCCGCATCGAGGATCAGCGCTTCGGTATCTTTATGTTCAAAATTCATCTTAACCAAACAATTTAACTGTATTATTTAACCATATGGTTTAATCGATTGGGCAAAAGTAATACAGTTTTTTAAAAAGTCAAGGATTTTTTGAATTTTTTTTTGAGCAGTGAAACTTGAGTCCACTCTGAAAAGCCTTTTTAGCCACAAAATCACCAAAACACGAAAAGTCACAAAATGTTATACCATTGATAACAAATCTTTTGTGTGATTTAGTGTTTTTGTGCTTTGGTGGCATCTTTCAGAAATTTACCTTTTCGGAGTAGGCTCATACTTGAAACTTGAAACTTGAAATTTGGAACCAGGAATTTAGAAAAATATTTTTTAACTGGATTGACAATTTGGATGTTATGGCTATTTTTATAAAATCGTCATGAAATTTGATTAATCAACTCAAACCGCTGTAAAATAGAATGAAATCTGAAGAAATAAAGGTGTTATTCTCCCTGTTTGAAGCCGCCGCATCCGAATTGGAAGGGATCGAATGTTGGAGCGCCCGGGAATTACAATCATTGTTAGGGTACAGCAAATGGGAAAACTTTGAAAAAGTAATTCAAAAAGCAAAAGAAGCTTGTAAGAATGCCGGAGAATTAACAGAAAACCATTTTCCTGACGTCAGGAAGATGGTTGAAATTGGATCAAATGCCGAAAGAACTATAGAGGACATTGCATGCTTCCCCGCCTCCCCGCTTCCCCGCTCTCTTTAGACCTTCTCTAAATTATCCACAACAGCAATTTGTATCACCTAACTATCTATATTTGAACTTACAAAGTTGATACCGGGCTGAAGCCGCAGGCCCGAATAGGTGATGAATCGTTGAACCCTGCTGTTTTTCCCTCGCACTGTCAGGTGTTTTGGAAGAACGTACGTTAAGTATAAATCCGATGAAAGCGGCAAATCTCAAAGCTTTTAATACAGGAATAGCAATGGCACAGGCTGACGGCTTGCGGCCTGTGGCTTGTTTTATCTGCAATTAGTTTCTAAATTTGAGGAGGGAATTGGGATGGGGGTGTTTACATGGGGAAGAGGGATGGGTTTATATCTAGGTTAGGAATCATGATTATTATTAAGATGAAAAATGCTCTTTTAATCATTATCATACTTCAATCTATTTTTCTGTTCGGTCAAAATGAAAAGGCAGATGTGTATGATCTGCCCATTCCTAGGAACTTAGATCAATGTTATAATACATTAAGCAAAACACTTTCTGAAGATGAAATTCGAGTAATTAAAACTTATCCAGAGGATAGTATTTACGATTCAGATGAATTTCGAGATGGGACGGACTTTTTTCATGCCTGGAAATTGTATGATGGCTCCAAGCTGACTAAATACTTTAATAAAATGAGTTTATTTGGAACTCATGAAATCTATGAAACGATTTTGATTTCTTATCATCGACACCTGAATAATGAGCCTATATATTTAGTTGAACAAATAAATAAAATTAAGGAAATACAAAAGGCTGATTATGTGATTTATATGAAGAGAACAGAACAAGATTCCATTAATGGAGTTTATATTCCCAAAAATATTCAGGATTGCTTTACTTCGCTCGATTCTCTCCTTAGCCAAAAGGATATTGATTTTATTAAATCCTTACCGAATAAAGAAGAAACAATTCAATTTCACCTTGGGCTTGGTATGTGGTTAAGAAATAATTGGGGTCTTTGGGGAGGTTCGAGATTGCAATTATATTTTTTTGATAAAAACGTTAACCAGCCTGATGAAATGTCTTCCTTGATACTTGAATATTATTACGACTGGTTAAATGGCACCAATGAAGGTTGGATGAAGTTTGATAAAAATTAATCACAACGCCTTACGGACGCTCAGAGCCCAGCCCGGATATTAAAAGTTCGCTCCGCCAGTTGGCGGACAAATAACCCAGCCCAGGGCGCAGTGCTCGAGCGATATGTGTCAGGCATGAATAGAACAGTAATTAAAAAATATAAAAAAAGTGACGACAACGACTAAAACAAATTTAAGTGCATTGAACGACAGACAAAAGGACGCTGTTATTAGTGAAGAAAAACGTCTTTTGATTCTTGCAGGCGCAGGTTCAGGCAAGACAAAAACACTTTTACAAAAACTCATTTATCTAATCGAAGAAAAGGGCGTTAGTCCTTCGAGCATACTGGCTATAACATTTACAAAAAATGCAACAAATGAAATGATTGACAGATTAATCATTTCGGCAGACAGGGCAGGGGACTATGAAAAAACGCTATTTGACAAATCAGTAAGTAAAGCTGACAAAGACAAAGAACGATATATTCAACAGAAAAGGTACAAATGGATTGATGGATTAACGGTTAAGACATTTCATTCCTTTTGTTACAGCATATTAAGAAACTATGGTGTCAATGAATTTGACAATAAGTTTAGAATAATTGGAGATGAAAAAAGAGATGAAGAAGATGAACTTTATAAACATGTTGCACCTGAAACAGTTTTTGAGGTGGTACATAAACTACTTATTGAGGAGTGTGAGGGCACCGAATACTTATTGCAACTTAAAAGATACATACTTGATTACATTATAGACAAAATTCATCTTAAAAAAGCAGACCCAAGATTTCTTCAAAACGACGGAAAATATTTTACAACGCTGGACGGCACAAAAGTCCGTTCAAAATCCGAACAATTTATTGCAGACTGGTTTTACAGACATAGTATCAAATATGAATATGAACCTTTACTAAACGTTAAAGACTTTTCTTTTCATCCTGATTTTTACATTCCAGAGGCAAATCTTTACATTGAGCATATCAGCGATAAAAGTTACTCAACCAGAGACAAAGAAGAACAATTTCATAAGGGAAATTTATTGCTTGTAAAGACTTTCGATAATATGACTAAAGATACAGCACTCTTTAATCATTCGCTTGACAAAATTGTAAAGAATCGATTGCCTTCAAACTATCACAAAACCGTAACCCTTAATTTCAAAGAAGAATTTCACGGTTACCAGGAAGATGTAAAAGATTTTGTTCAACAAATCATGCGTATTACAGACATGATTAAAGTTGAAAACATAAACATTGATTTAGTTTTAGAAAATGCTCTAAAAGACCAGCACGAAAGAGTCCGTCATTTCTATGAATTAGCAATTCCGATTGTAAGGAAGTACGTCAACTATTGCATAGACAAATCCTATCTCGATTTTAATGACTTAATTTCTCGCAGCACATCACTTTTTCAGAATCAAGAAGACATTGCAAACAAATACAAAAAAAAATATGAATACATTCTTGTTGATGAGTTTCAGGATGTGAACAATTTACAAGTTGAACTAATTAAGTTATTGCTAACAGAAAGGACTCAACTGTTCTGTGTTGGAGATGATTGGCAGAGTATTTATGGTTTCAGAGGTTCAAATGTGAGTTATATCATTGAATTTGAAAAACACTTTATAAATGCAAAAACAATCAAGCTCAATTTAAATTACAGGAGCACACAGAATATTGTTGGTGCCAGCAATGAGGTTATTAAAAACAATAAATTTAAAGTTGACAAAGACCTTCAGGCTTCAAAGAAATCCGAGCACAAAATAGTCGTTTATTCAGGTAATTGTGAAGAGGAGAATATTCAATTCTGTTTAGACAAAGTGAAAGAACTCTTGGAAGATGGTGTTAGCAATGACGAAATACTATTTCTCTATAGAAGAAGTAAAATGTATTCTCCCTACCTCAATAAATTCAAAAATGAGGGAGTCAGAGTTCAGGGAAAAACAATTCATGCATCAAAAGGACTTGAAGCAAAAGTTGTTTTCATCATTGGTCTTACCGAAGGGAATGGAGGTTTTCCTGATATATGGCTTGAGGACAGAATATTTCAAGTCATTAAGAAAGCAAACCATGACTTATTAATGGAAGAAGAAAGAAGGTTGTTTTATGTTGCTATCACAAGAGCTAAAGACAAACTATTTCTAATTACCGAAAAAGGTAACGAATCAAGTTTTTTAAAAGAAATTCCATCAACATTCACTGTAAGGACAACAGAAGCAACTAAACAAATAGTAGATAAGGTAATTATTTGTTCTAAGTGTTTCAGCCAACTGGAAAAGCTACACATCTATTGCCCTTATTGCGGACAAAGAGTAACAGAAAATATCGAGAATTAAAAAGCTTATTCTATAGACGAAATCAGAAAAACCTATACGCAAGCCTATCTGCCTGGGACAACAGAAGACGATAATAAGCTTGAAGTGCTTTTTTTGTGAGGGTAAAATAATCAAAGAACTTGCACAAATATTTGGACGAAATGATGGTGCAATTAATTCTCGAATAATGAAACTTGAGCGTAGAGAAAAATTCGATAAGTGATTTCAAAAAACAAGGGAGAAATGCCCGAACATAGAATAACTAAGGCTTCGTTGCTCCGCCCCGGCGGACCCAACCCCGGGACATCGGGGCAGGCTACGAAGCCCTGTTGCACCGCCCCTGCCCCAGGCGCAATCTTAACCGGGGCCGGGGTGCTGTGCGAGGGCGGTGGGCGTAACCAAAAAAAATGCTTAATAGGACAATGAATCTGAATAAAAAACATATCGATTTTGAAAATCACTGTAGGCAGATTATTGGATTAAAGTTATCCTCAGTAGATTATTATGAGATTAAATATGATCAGGAAAATCCAACACCATGTTATAAAACAAAATATCCAGAGATTGACACTGTTGATTATTCAGTTGTGTTGCATTGTGACAAGGACAAAGTAGAGATTTTTTGGGATGGGCAATTTTATCAATATGGTATTGGACTGAGGATTAATGGTAAATCGGTTTTTGATGGATTTCAAACATGGGAACTCAATGATTCTGAGATATGGAGTAACGTGATTGGTGAGAAAATAATTGATTTGAACATAACATGGGAGATTGTCAAGACAACAGAACAAAAAACCGGCAAGAAAGATGAATTCATTTACCCACAGGTAATATCTTTGATTTTCTCAAATGGTAAAAAGACTTTTATTAGTGCGGCTGGATTTCTTAACGCTGAAGATGATGAAGTTTTCGGCTTATTGGATAATTTGATTGTGACCGATAACGAAAAGATTGCGAGACAAGTAAAAATGATAAATTAAAAAGCTAAATAAACGGTAGCGCCCAATAACTATGGCTTCGTTTGCTCCACCCTGGCGACCCAACCCCGGGACATCGGGGCAGGCTATGAAGCCCAGTTGCGCAGGCCCTGCCCTATGGTGTAATCTTAACCAGAACCGGGGTGCTAAGTTCGACCGTTGACATTAATTTTATGAAGACAGCAATTACGATATTATTTACAATCCTTTTGACGACAGTTTACGGACAAAATGACGACTACAGAGTTATTTTGGATAGTGCAAAGACATTATTTAAAGGCGAGAAAAATCTTAATCAAGAAGAACTCGACAAGTTTGACTACTACCAAATTGTTTCTTTGCTCGAAAAGACAATTGAGTTAAATCCTCAAAGTTCTGAAGCAAGATACTTTTTAGGTTATACCTACAGTAGATTAAACTCTAGGGACGGACGTGGAATGATTGCGATGAATTTGGATTTGGTTTATAAATGTAGTGAACAGTTTGAAAAGGTTATTGAACTTACACCAAAATATACTGATGAAATTATTATTCTTGACCCTTATTCAAAATTGACGGCAGAGTGGGGTTCAATGGCAATGAGTTATTGTTTTAACAACAAAGTAGATTCTGCAATATGGGCATTCAGAGAAGGGAAAAAGCGAGGTGGTTTCGGGAATTTTATTCTTGAGTTAAACAAGAGTGTTCTTGACGCTTGTAGCAAAAATTCATTTCTTATTTCTTCCGGTGACAACTTTAGCATTCCGCTATGGTATTTACAGATTGCTGAAAATTACAGGACTGATGTTACTGTGGTTGATATAAGTCTATTAAATACAAGTTGGTATACGGCTTTTTTATCCAAGACAAATTCAGTTTCTTTCGACCTTCCAAGCGAAGTGCTTGACACCATAGAATACACGAAGTGGGCGGACACTACAATTACGATTAATAACTTCTCTTGGATTGTAAAGCCAAGTTATTATGACCAATACTTACTGCGTGGAGACAGAGTGTTTTTAAGTCTTTTGAAAGAGAATAAATTTCAAAGGGAATTATATTTCACTATTGGATTTATGGAAGCAAGCAGGCTAAGTTTAAAGGATTATTTAACCCCTCTCGTATTTGCTGACAAATTAACTCTTTTTGATAAGTCCGATTTAACCTACAATGAATATAAAAAAACGATTTCAAAAGCCTTAAAACTTTCAAAAAAACTAAATCTAAATAGTCAAGACGAGTCTAGATTGTTAGACAATTTTCGCTATGACATTTGCAGACAGGTAAATGACTATCTAACTAATGGTGACAAGAAAAAAGCAAAAGAACTTATGAAATTATTAGACAAGTTTGCTGACGAGAAAAAATATCCATATCAAAACGAGAACGGTAAAAAATATGCTGACTACCTTAGACAGAGAATTTAGAAAAACTACTGCCAATGATTTAGGCTTCGCATAGTCCGCCCTGGCAAACCCAACCCCGGGACATCGGGGCAGGCTATGAAGCCCAGTTGCACGGGCCCTATGGCGCAATCGCAACCCAGGACTGGGAACTGCGACCAAATGTTGGGCGTAGCCAAAAAAAATGCTTAATAGGACAATGAATCTGGATAAAAAACATATCGACTTTGAAAATCACTGTAGGCAGATTATTGGATTAAAGTTATCCTCAGTAGATTATTATGAGATTAAATATGATCAGGAAAATCCAACACCATGTTATAAAACAAAATATCCAGAGATTGACACTGTTGATTATTCAGTTGTGTTGCATTGTGACAAGGACAAAGTAGAGATTTTTTGGGATGGGCAATTTTATCAATATGGTATTGGACTGAGGATTAATGGTAAATCGGTTTTTGATGGATTTCAAACATGGGAACTCAATGATTCTGAGATATGGAGTAACGTGATTGGTGAGAAAATAATTGATTTGAACATAACATGGGAGATTGTCAGGACAACAGAACAAGAAACCGGCAAGAAAGATGATTTCCTCTACCCACAGGTAATATCTTTGATTTTCTCAAACGGTAAAAAGATTTTAATTAGTGCGGCTGGATTTCTTAACGCTGATGATGATGAAGTTTTCGGTTTATTGGATAATTTGACTGTGACCGATAACGAAATGATTGCAAGACAAGTAAAAATGATAAATTGAAAAGATAAATAAACGGCAGCGCCCAATAACGAAAGCTTCGTTTACCCCGCCCCGACGAACCCAACCCCAAGACATCGGGGCAGGCAATGAAGCCCCGTTGCACTGCCCGTGCCCCATGGCGCAATCTTAACCCGGGCTGGGGAACTGAATTCGATAGTATTGTGTATAAAAAGGATTAAAATTCTTACTTCCTATTTTCATTATGTTAACATATATGTTAACTTTGTGCCATGATTCGTGAGATCAAATTTTATAAAAACTATTTCATTGAGTTTTATCTCGCCCTGGATGATAGAGATCAGGAAAAGATCGATTATGTCTTTAACATGGTCCGAACATTACACCAGGTTCCGGAAAAATTCTTGAAGCATATTCAGGATTCAGAAGGGCTTTATGAAATAAGAGTAGCTCATGGTAGCAAGGCCTTCAGGATATTTTGTTGTTTTGACAAAGGCAATATTATTATCCTGTTTAATGGATTTATTAAAAAGAAAAGTAAAACACCCAAAACTGAATTAAATCTTGCGATTAAAATGATGAATCAATATTTTGATGAAAATAGGAATAAGTTATGAAAAAAATAAGCGAAGCCAGAACATTTGATGAATTGCTAGACATCAAATACGGGAAAACAGGTAATCCGGCAAGAGAGGAATTTGAAGAAAAAGCTGTTGCTTTCATGGTCGGCGAAATGATTAAAGAAGCAAGAAAAAAAGCAAAACTTACTCAAGATGATTTAGCTGAAAGGATTGGTACCAAGAAAAGCTACATTTCCAGAATTGAAAACGGAAAGATAGATATCCAACTATCAACACTTTTTAAAATTTTTGAAGAAGGATTTGGTAAAAAATTGGGTATCTCAGTGATTTAGTATTTATTCCGGTAAGGTGTATATAGCATTGAGTCCTTGGAAAGAACTAATCTTTGATTATTTTGCCCGCAAAAACTGCTCTTCCAACAGAGGCCCTGACCAGGTAAACCCCATTTGGCAAGTGACTGATGTCTATCTGTACTTCAGGTCCGATGAACCTTGTTTCCAGTAATTTCCTGCCGCTTATGTCGAATATGGCAATATTGGTCCTCCCGGTCAGAGCGGGGAATTCGACTGAGATAACATCTTTGGCAGGATTAGGATAAATTATAAGGCCTGCAGGTTTATTTGATGATCCTGAAATTCCCGTGCCGCTGCCGGAGGGTGTTTTTATAATGAAGCCATAATCACCTGCGACATAAGCAGTAGTCGAACTGGTCATAAATACTGAATAACACCCCATTGATATGCTGCGATCTGAAACTGTCCAATTTTCCCCGCCATTGGTAGTTTTCAGGATTAAACCACCTGGATAATCCCCTACTGCAAAACCTGTATTTGCATCTATAAAATCAACCGATGTCAGTATGTATGTTGTTCCATAATCCTGTCTTAGCCAATCTGTTCCACCATTTGTAGTTTTCAGGATGATTCCACCTTCCTCATATCCTCCCCCGACAGCATAGCCGGTATTTTCGTCTACAAAACACACTGAGTTCAAATCATTGGTTACCCCATCATTCTGCAAAATCCAGTCGTTTCCCCCATTGGTGGTTTTCAGGATAATTCCACCTTCCTGGAATGAACCACCTACTACATAACCGGTGTTATCGTCAATAAAGCAAACTGCATTCAAATCTCCTGTTGTCCCCGGAGTCAGTAAAGTCCAATCAGTTCCTCCATTGGATGTCTTAATTAAGGTTCCTTTCCTGCCAACAGCATAACCAGTATTGAGGCTGGTAAAAAAGACGTCATTTAAATAAAATGAAATCCCTGAATTCATCGATATCCAATCTATTCCGCCATTAGTAGTTTTCAGAATTGTTCCGATTACTTCCCCCATTCCGCCAACTGCATAGCCGGTATTACTGTCAATAAAATACACTGAATTCAAACTGTTTATAATCTCCGAATTCTGTCTGGTCCATTCCGCTCCGCCATTTATAGTTTTAAGGATCACCCCCCCAAAATAAATACCGCTGTAACCCTCACCAACAGCATACCCGATATTTTCATTTATAAAATAAACGGAACTGAGCCTTTCGGCTGCCCACCAGGTCTGGCTTGTCCATTCATCCCCGCCGTTGGTTGTCTTATAGATGGAGCCGGCTTCCCCTACGGCATACCCGGTATTTGAGTCCGTGAAATAAACAGAATACAGGTTATATATGTTCTCAGAATACTGGCTTGTCCAATCCGTTCCTCCGTTATTGGTTTTAAGAAATAAGCCATCACCAACAGCCCATCCTGTATTTGCATCAGTAAAACAAATCGAATACAATTCCGCCCCTTCCTCATTGCCCGAATTCTGAAATATCCAGCTTTCACCCCCATTTGTCGTTTTCAGGATGCTTTCTTCATCCCAGAAACCAACGCTCGCTGTAATGTAACCAGTAAACTGATCTGTAAAACAGACACTATGAAGGTCCTTATCTGTCACATAAGGTAGGCTTTGCCAGAGTGTTCCGCCATTTGTGGTTTTCAGGATGGTACCGAAATAACCAACCACGTACCCGGTATTTTGGTCTGTAAAATATACACAGTTTAAATGCCAGCTAGTTCCGGGGTTTTGTTCCGACCAGTTCGCTCCTCCATCGGTCGTTTTTATAATTGTGCCTCCGCCAACTGCATACCCTACTTCCTCGCTGGTAAAAAACACAGACGATAACCAACTGTCAATCCCAGGGTCGAGGTTGGTCCAGTTAGTCCCGCCATCAGTAGTTTTTAAAATTATTGCATAGCCATCGTAATCCCAACCTACAATATAAACAGTATTAGCATTGGTAATAAACAGGGAATTCAGCGAGGTCATTTGGCCCCAGGCCAGAATTGTCCAGTGGTTGCCCCCATCGGTGGTTTTTATTATGGTTCCATAATTTCCCACAGCATACCCGGTATTGGAATCTAAAAATTTTACACAGTATAAATCATTACCTTGCGGTAACGGACTTTGCCATTCCCAGTCCTGGGCTGTTCCAGTGATTAAGGCAAATAAAGCTGCTAAAAGAAAAAAAGTTTTTTTCATACAATATTGCTTTAGTAGGCGATGAATATTTGGTTTGGTCATTAGTTTCAAAGTGCTATTAAAATTACCATATTAATCAAATCGATTAACCGGAACTATAATATATAATACTCTCCAAAATTCGATTCTTGTTTTAGGTATCCGATAGCCTGAGGAGAGGCATCTGTTGGCTACGAAGCTCATATGGAATTTATTCGTAATCCGGAAAATTTGTTTTTTATTCACCCCTCTCTACTCAAAATTATTCAGGATCCTCTCCCGATCTTCGTTTTCCTTTTCACCCTTGTGGTAGATTTCCACCAGAACGATCCTTTCAGATTTTTTGAAGTAAGCGTAAATCAAACGAAATCCTGAATTCCGGCCCCGGCCTTTAAAGCTATCGCTGGCAATCTTCTTTACTTTGATCACACAACTTTTTATGCCAAGCCCGTCAATCCGGTAACTGAAAGGCGGCTGTGCATCCGGCCGTAAGCTCAGAACCTTTTTCACATCCTCCATATCACCGATCAGGGTGGAGAACTTCTTGTTCAGCCGTTTCAGGTCCTTGTCGTATTCAGGTAAAGATTCAAACTCAATCATGCTTAATCGTTTTCATCTTCATAAACTCTGACCGAATAGGGCAATTCACGATAAAAGGCCAGGTTGTAGCTGATGTAATCGCCTTCTTTTGTGGCCATCCAGGGCATGTCTTTATGCGAATAATCGCTGATCAGGGTTGCAGTCCAGTCGCTCATCTGTTGGACGACATGATCTATTACTGTTTTTTCGGCAGCCGACAACCGGGTCAGGTCCGTCTTAACCAACGGCATATACCGGGTTTGAGGCAAGCCATAGTATTCAGTCTTAACCCGTTGAAGCTGTCCATCTTCTATCATTTGATTTATTATGGCATCCATTTTTTGAGGTACCGGACCATATGGCAACTTCTTATACCTTGCGCCCGTGAGATGCTCTTCGTACAACTCGTAATAATTAAAATCACAGAAATATAGCAACTTGTAAAGTACAGTTTCGCCTATGTTTGGTTTCCCGGCACAAGCCTCCAGCATGTAGAGCAACACATTTTTCAATTTGCCGGCCTTAAACTCCGGAACCGAAATACGCTTTTCCGCAAACTTCTCTCGCGGCTCCTCTAAAAGCCAGGCTTCTGATTCAACTTTATAGTCTTCTGCCAAAAATTCATCCACCGAAAAACCGAGTACCTGCGACAAACGGATCAGTTCCAACACATCAACAGACCTGTTACCCAGCTCCATCTGTGCAAGTGATGGCCGGGATAATTCTATGAGTTTCGCCAGGTCTTCCTGCGACAAGCCTTTTGCCTTTCGCAGCTCTGTGATCCGATGCCCAAGCTGTTTCTGAGTAAGATTCTGGTTCATAGCTTTATACTTTTTATATTTTCAATAACAAAGATATAAAAAGTTTTGAATTAAAACAAGATAATGTTTTATATTCTTACTTTTTCAAAACCTGAAGAAATAAAAAAGCTTCACAGCCAATACCCCAGTAAGAAATAAATCCGCTGTGTCCTGGCTGTCAGATCAGGATCGCCGGAAAAGCCATTCCCCCATTCATACCTGGTTTCCAGCGAAAAATCCTTCAGCCTGATCCCTAAGCCCCCGACAAAACCCAATTCGAAATAACTGGTGTAATCAATCGCTACATCCGTTGTCGTGCGGTCGAGTCCCGAGATTTTTATGTGATTGACAATTTGATTTTCAGTCACACTGCAAACGCCCAGGGAAGGTCCTGCATTTCCATACAGAAACACATTCTTTCCCAATGGGAATTTATACCGGCCAAGCAAATGCCATTTCAGATATAAAAGCGCGATATCCACATCGGTTATCGTATAATTTTTCTCGTCCTTATAGTCACTATATTGCTCCTCAAGCTTAAAACCGGTCAGGATAAGTTCATTGCTCAGCGATAACCGCTTTTTGTTCTTGACCTGGATATAATCGAAAAACACCCCAGCAGTAAAATTATAGGAAGCACCATAATCTATATTCAGCAGGTAAGGATAACCCATTCCCGAAAAATTGACTTTAGTCATCGTCATTCCGGCCACGAACCCAACCTCGGTGCGTCTTTCGTCCTTCTTCCTGATGTATTCATATTTCTTCCCGGTGCACCTGGCATAGGCCAGGAATACATTATCCATGCTTTTTTTATTGTAAAGGGATTTTTCAATCTCATAATCAACAGTAGGACAATTCTGCAGATAGTTGGTAAGCTGGCCTTTGTATTTTTTATTCTCATTTTTATAAACAGTGGAGTAATTGTCTTTTTCAACAAGGTATTTCTTGTATAAGAGCAATTCAACGGAAGTGTCAGTCACGATGTAAAACTGATCTTTCCAATCGTTGGTGACACAATGATAAAGGCTTTTCGATCCCCGGAAGAGGACATTCAGGAAAACCGAGTCGGTGCGGAAAATAAAATTGTCATCATATATAAGCCGCTGGTCATCATTCGGACTTATTTCTACCTGTACCACCGCACCTTCATAAATTTTATCATTGACGCGGAAACCTTTGATTTGCGTAGCACGATAATCCACAGAAGCAGAATTGCCGGCTTCCATAAAGGTGATTTTGGCCGGATTTATACGCCAGTTCTGGTAATCAATCAGTCCCTGGACGGTATCGCCGTTAAGTTTCACTACATAACCCGGGATATAGTTTGTCTGGCCCGATAAAGTCAGAAAACCCATAATCAACATGATCAGGGATAAAGATTTTTTCATAAAAATGAATTACTGGTTTGGTTACATTCTGATATTTGCGATTCAATTCGCAAATATTATACTTATTTTCCGATTCCATTCGCAAATATCCTGATGTTTTTATACTCCCCGATCTGGTCCTTCAGGAAAGGCTTGATCCCCGGCTCATCCAGGGTCTTTTCATCATAAATAAACAGGTATTTCGCCCCACGGTCTATCTTATCCCTGATCTTAACGCTGTCCAACCCGATCCCGTAATTAGTCCAGCCTTTGTGATCCATCAGGTAAAGGCTGACATTGATGGAATTATCTGATAAACTTAGGACACGGTCATCTTTAGTAATCCCTATCGATTCAAGGTAGGGCCCTATCTCTTCAAAGGGCCTGATCTTTTCCGTGTATTCCTTGTTCTGCCAGCCAGTCGGACTGTACCGCCCCTCCATCCTTCTTCTTGCAAAATCAACATTATGAACCAGGAAAGCGATGAGAATGACCTTCAGAATTATGGAAGCGTAAGCCTTGCTGAACCTGTCTTTCAGCAGTGTAAGGAAACCCAGGATGATCACAGGGGCCAGGATAAATAAGTTGATCGTGTAATAATCATGCTGCTTCAGGGGCAGGAAAAATAAAATGCAGAAGAAAATGGCCCCGATGGAAATGAAAACTGCCATTGCAAGCAGCAGCTTGTTCATCTTTCTAAAAAAAACAAGAATGAAAACAAACATCAGGACAAAGATCAACTGCGTTTCCTTCCTGTAATAGTCCCACTTAATATGCTCATAAATAGCCGTAAAAGTCGCGTTGATTTCCTCAACCCCCATATTCCATGCCGGCAGGATACCGATAAGAAATATCCACTCATTGTACTTCGCATTATACCGTGCCGCGTAAAACAACCAGAGGAACTGAACAAGCAGCACGCCTGCCAAAACCAGTGCCTGTTGCTTCGGGTGCTGAAATATCTTCTTTCCGGGAATAAATCCGACATTAAATAATTCCAGTACAAAAATCCCGAGTATGGCCATAAAGGCAAGCAAGGAAGAAATTTTCAGAAGGCCTGCCAGCGCAAAGAAAAGTGCAAACAGCCAGAGATGCCGCGAAGAAGAAGACCGGCAGAATGTAAAGAAGAAATAAAGCCCGGCCAATGCCAGTGAAAATGCCGGGATATCCATCAGGAAATTATTTGCATAATACACCAGTACCGGGGAAGTAAAGAGCAGCAACGCAGAAACTATGGCAAGGACCGAATCTTTCAAAAACATTTCAAAGGTTTTGAACAAGGCAAAAAGCCCTGCCAGGAAAAATAACAGCACGATAAGCCTGTAGATGAATTCATGCTGACCAAACACTTTCCAGAGTTGTGCCACGGAAAAATAGATCAGCGGAAAATCGCTTACCGTCTTACCTGTGCCATCTGCTCCCAGGTAATGCACCGAAGGCCCGAAAAACGGGTTATCATCCTGGTAATAGTTCATGGTAAGCGACAGGCAATCGCACTGCCTCCACTGGTGAACACTCTGCGGCGGATAAAAAAGGATGTGCTGGTAGTTATAGATCGCCGACAGGATGATAAATAACAGGATGAAAACCAGCCCGGAAAACTTCGGGAAGAAGGAATATTTATTGACGGTACCGGAGAGTTCTTTATTTTTCATTTCAATACTGGGATCCGGTTTCCATTTATTGCCACGGAAACACGAAAACACTAAAATACACAAAAGTTTCAGTCTTAATAATCTGCTTTTTGTGATATTTTGTGTTGTCCAACATTTTGCCCTAATTTTGCAGAATATAATTTATTAATCATCCTTTTTTAGGAAAAATCATTTAGCCACAAACAATGAAAAGCAAATTATTAATTACCCTGGCAATCTTATTCGCAGGAGCCTTTCTCTTCTCATGCTCCAAATCCATTGAAAAAAAGATTTCCGGCACATGGAAGGTGGAAGACGTGAAATTCGATACCAAGCGTGAATTGAGTGAAACCCAGCGTGAAAGTCTTGAAAACTCCAAAGCCAGCGCCAAGGAGGTCAGCTATGAGCTGCTGGAAGACTATTCAGCAAAGGTGCATGTAGGCAAGACCGTTTTAGAAGGGACCTGGTCTTACAAAGAAGCGGAGGCCGGCATTTACATGGCTTTCAAAGGCTCGTACGACACTGTCCTGCTGGGCAGGCTTGAGCAGGAAAAGCTGATCAATATCGCAACCAAGCCTGATATCACCATCACGACCATTTTCACGAAAGCGGAATAGGTTCTTAGTTATTGAGCCGGTGCCGTAAATTTCGAAGCAAAGAAGATCGCTTCGAGCTGGCGCAGGTAGCTTTTCTTATCCTGGTTCGGAAAATAAATATACCCGTCGAGGGTCAGCACCCTGTTATTTGCCCTGTCGATGGTGGTATAACTGATAAAAGGCCCGCCCATAAAATTATTTTCAACTTCCCACAAACCCCTTGTTTCGACGGCATACCCGCCCGGAAAATCTGTGATGGTATCAAAAACCGGCGGCATGTCCTTTTGGGCTATTACCATATACGACAAAGGCGAAGGACCGGGAATATGTTCCAGGGTCATCAGGTTCCTCCATTTCATGATATGCCTCGGGTTGAAAACCACGGTATCCGTGTAATCCATTGAATACAGCATGATCCCGAGCTCAACATCCTGTTTGGCTTTGGTCAGTGTATACCTTAGCCACATGAAATTCACCGATTCCTTTGCAATGTAAAACCCTTCGGGCAATGGCAGGTTTATGCCGAATTTACTCCCAACCTTAGCTGTCAGCTCGTAGTCGCGGCTAAGCTGGTTAATTGTAAGTGTACGCTGCCGTTCCAGGTCGACAAAGAGCTTAAGGAAATTATCTTTTTTACGGTTGAATTCTGTGTAAAACGAGGGAAGATCTTTAGCTGTGATCCTGATCACCCTTTGAGGCTGGGCCCAGACGTCCTGCCGGGATTCCGATTTCGATTCCACGGATTGCGGGTCAATGTCGATGATGAGGATGGCATGGAATTTCTGAAATATTTCGGTAAAATGATCGTCGGCCACGTTCAGCATGTCGAACATGGGCTCGGGCTGTGGAAGGCCAATCTGCGGGGCGCCAAAGCAATCCCTGATGGTATCCCCCAATGCACTTTCCCACTGGCCCTTGTCGTTCGTAACGATCAGCAACTCATTCACGGAGCCGGACGAAGGCTTCATCCCTGAATCGGTGGTGGTACAGGAAGTTAAAACTGAAAAAAACATCGCTACTGCTAAGAGTAACCTAATTCGGGAAACCGACAGTTTTTTCATGGCCAGGAAGATTATTCAGATTATGGGAGATGGTGCATTCCGGGTTAAGCTCAGCCGTTTTTATTGATCTTGAGTTTCTGTCCTACCTGCAACCTGGAAGAGCTGCCCATATTGTTCCATTTCTTGATATCATCGACTGATACCCCTTTGTACAGGTTGGCTATATCCCAAAGCGTATCGCCTTTTTTGACTGTGTAGTAGATATATTCGCTTTTTGAAGCTCCGGTGGCTGGGGTTCCAGTGGCTGGGGTTCCGGAGGCTAAAGCCACCGGCAAGTCACTGGAAACCCGGAGCTTTTGCTTGGGGTAGATCATATTATTTTTCAGGCCGTTCCAGCTTTTCAACTGATCGACGGTACAGCCGTGTTTCTTGGCAATCGAAGCAAGGTTCTCACCTGATTTAACATAATGATATTCTGCAGCACTTCCGGAAGTTGTTGCCGTTGCCGGAGCAGGTTTTGATTCTTTTGCCGGTTCTTTTGTGGAAGCTGAAGTCGATGTTGACGAAGGCACATAAGCATAGCCTGTGGATGGAATGATGGCGAGCTTCTGCCCCGGATGGATCATAGTCCCTTTCAGCCCGTTCCACTGCTGGATCTGCTTCACGCTGACATTGTACTTTCTTGCAATAAGGCCAAGGCTTTCCCCCGATCTCACGGTATGGTACTGC
>CAYJNJ010000088.1:0-20600 GCA_964371595.1 uncultured Bacteroidales bacterium
GGGTAAGGATAGAAAGCGCTTAGATTCACCGGCAGCAGTATTTTCAGCAGGTAATTGACGAAGCCGTAGCAGGCGAAAATGATACGCTGGGGAATTGAGAGCAAAGTGGTATTCAGCAGGCTGATCACATTGTTTTTCAACACCAGCGTCAATATCCCTATCCCAAGAGAGATCACGAAAAATGGGGATTTTTCCAGGAGTGATTTAGTAGTAATTTTTCTATCCTTGTAATAATCAATCAGTAACAATACCAGGGGCAATGCAACCGCCACTGCTTTTGACAGTGACGAAAGAATAAAGAGCAGAAAAGCAAGAAACAGGTACTTTTTTTGACTTTTTTGAAGATAGTACAAATAAGCGATGAGTGAACCCAGGAAAAATGCAGCACAATACAGGTTGCTTGAACCGGAGGCCCATGCGACACTTTCTGCCTGGATTGGATGAATGCCAAATAACAAAGCAGCTATTGCAGCCAGGTTCCAATTATTGCTCAATAACCAGGTAAACCAGAAGACCAGGCTTATATTGGCTAAATGAAACACCAGGCTGCCGAAGTGAAACGCCGACGGATCCAGTCCGCTGATCTTAAATTGAATGGCATTGATCATATCTGTCAGCGGGGCGTAATTATCACTGCTGAAATTATAGAAAATGGCTCTGATGCCTCTCCATGACAGGTCTTTGATCAGGTTGTTATTAATGATATAATCTTCATCATCCCAGACAAAACCATTGTTGAGGATAGAAAAATAAACCATGACCGAGAGCAGCATAATGAAAGCCAGGGCGAGGTAATATTTCCATTTCTCAAATTCAACAGCCTGTACAGCCTTTGGCGAATCCTTCCTGACTGCCTGAAAGTGTTTAATCTCTTTCTTTCTTTTCATGGATGAAGATTAATAATAAAATATAAAGTTAAGAAAATAGCTAAATTTATACCACCCTTGGCCAGGCTTAACGATACATTTAACACCCTGGCTTGGATTTTATATGGCTGAAAATTTAATCCCCTACTACCTGGTAAACAATCAGATTAAATTAACTGATGTTCAACTCGCTGAAATCGAGAAATCCATCAAAAAAAATTATCATCAGGGATGGAGGAGTGAAGAGAATTTTTCCGGTGAAGGATATGCTAATGACTTGAAAGCGCATCTTTTAGGTCGGTTAGAAACCGACAGGAAGAAATATATTCCCTTGTTTAACAGTATTATCGAACTGAAGGGCTGCAATATACTGGAAATCGGTTGCGGGACCGGATCTTCCACGATTGCATTAGCTGAACAGGGTGCCAGGGTTACGGGGATTGATCTGGATGAGGGGGCATTACAGGTTGCCCGCGACCGATGTAAAGTTTACAACCTGGATGCCAGGTTTATTTATGGAGATGCTTGTGAAATCTATCATTCCCTGCAAGATCAAAAATTTGACATGGTCATCTTTTTTGCTTGTATTGAACATATGACCTATGCAGAAAGGATCGATAGCTTGAAGAAATATTACGGTTTATTGCCGAAGGGATCTTACCTGAGCATTATTGAAACCCCGAACAGGTTATGGTATTTTGATAAGCATACCTCTAAAATGCCCTTTTTTCACTGGCTGCCGGATCGTGTGGCATTTGATTATTCAAAATATAGTAACAGGATCAATTTTAAAGAGTTATATCTTGAATATTCGGATGAAAAACTTTTACATTTTTTACGGCGTGGGAGAGGGTTCAGCTTTCATGAATTAGAAATTGCTTTCGATACTTCCGTGGAAAACCTCCAGGTTGTGGGGTACCTGAAGAAAGATTTTCCTGAAAATTCAATAGAAAGTAAGTACAATGAGCTGTTGATGCTGATCAACCCGCAAATGAGCAAAGGCTTTTCTAATCCTTATATCGATATCATTTTGCAGAAATGATCGGGCAAAAAAAAGCAGCCACCAATTATGACGGCTGCTTTTTACTTCTATTAAAAATTAATCAGGGAAATTAGCCGTATTTGAACAGGCTTTATATAAATCCTTTAATTGATTTACAGTTATATCAAATTCGCCAACCATGATAGAACCCAGCTGGCCATATTTAATTTTATGTTGCACCTCGGCGGGTTTAGAGCGGATAAATTTACCTAATGACATTCCTTCTAAATCTACGCCTTTTCCGTCTGCACCATGGCAAGCGACACAAGTTGCCGTATAGTATTCATTTCCGTTGGATTCATTACCATCTTTCCCAATATTGGCATAAGAGGCTGAGCCTGTAGGATAGGTGCCGGTATAAGTAGCATCATACAATTCTGTGACATCAAACATGCCAGCCTTCATAAATTTAACAATATCCCAGATCTGCTCATCGCTCAACAATTGAGAATAATTAGGCATTTTATCACCTTCAGTGAAATTCGTGGTGGGATCATACGTAGTAAGATCGTAAGAGATATCCCTTCTTCCTTGGGTTTCCTTCATGCCATTGAATAATTCCTGCGCAGATTTATCCTGAGCAAATTGATAGAGATTTAAGCCAGCCACGTTTGGTCTTGAAGTCTTGGCTGCCCTGTTTATGTATGAGCCTGCATTGCCTAAGCCATCCCATGCATGACATTGTTTACACCTGAAGAAATCAGAGGAAGCATTCAGGGCTGTAAGGTACTGGCTGGCCTGGTCGTATCCAGCTGCAGTGCTCCAGAATTTGTCATACATGATCCCGCCTTTTGAGAAACTGGCATCGTCATAGGCTGTTGGTTCATCGTCTTTTTTGCATCCCGTAATTACTGCAATGAATAACATAACAGTAAAAATTACATTGATCTTTTTCATAAGGTTTCTGTTAATTGTTAAAAAATTATAGATTAAGACTAAAAATATTTTCGGAATAATTAGAAATCTTATCAAGAGTTGATGATATCATAACGGACTTGATTTGCGCATTTAACTCAAACCAGTAATCCTTAACCGGGCAAACATTGATGCGTCTGCATTCATTGGTAGCACAACTACAATTCACGAGGTTTAATTCTGGTTCAAAAGCCCGATAAACGTCATAAACGGAAATCTGACCTGCTTTTCTGGCTAATATATAACCACTGCTCTTTCCCTCATAATTAGTAATCAGCCCTGCATTTCTTAAACCACTAATTATATTGTCAAGGTAATTTAATGGTATCTCCTGTTTTCTTGCAATATCTTTTTGCAGTAAGCCCTTTGAATGATCAGAGTTAGCAATTTCAATCATTGCTCGTAAACCATACCTGACTTTCGTGTTAATTTTCATTACTCTTTTAATTCTACCGAATTAGTTGAATGCAAATATATAGATTATTGAATATATATTAATATAAAGTTGCACAATAATCTGAAAGGTATTTAAAATAGAATGAATATGGATTAGGGGATCGTGCTGACAACTGCCCAACTGTCCAACTGTCCACGGCGCCGCGGCTGGCTGACAGATTCCTTCCGCCAGCTGGCGGATCGGAATGACGGTGGCGGCCGCGCCGCTTCTCTGTTATCTAACTGTTGCAGCGTCATCCCGGGTTAATAGACTTTTACAAACTCCACAATGTGAGATGACAACAAAACAAATCCAATAAATAAATATGAATTGTATCAAATTTATCCACTCTGGTTTTCGTAGAAAAAAGAACTTCGGAGAAGTTCCATATTTGTAGGAAAGATGGAATAAAGGCATCGTTTTCCCCTCCCGCGATAATCCAGTTTTGAAAGGTAATATCGGCATGGGAGGGGATTAAGGGGAGGGGGAAGATTCCTTTTTCATTGAGCATTGAACATTTAGCATTTAGCATTTCATTGGACTTTTAAAAATAAAATTTGCCAAAATATGTTCGATGTTCAAAGTTCAATGTTAAACCGTCCTTGAATATAACCCTCCCCAACCCCTCCCTTTGCTGGCTTTTCCGCATAGATCATGCATTACCAGAGGGAGGGGCTTTTGTTTTATTTCCCTCGTCCGTGCTATAAATATGTCTCACCTCCGGTGAGAATTTGAACTCTTGTCATTGGTACGCAGGAGGGAACTGCTGTCCAACTGTCCAACTGTCCAGCTGTCCAACCGTCCAATCGAAGCGAAGCGGAGATCCCGACTTGTCGGGACTGCCCAACTGAATGTGTGAATAATGTAATTTATTCCTGAAATCATGTAACGCTTTCCGAAATTACAATACTCACCTTTGTATACTGATAAAACGCCGCACTTTATGCATTACTCAGAAAATAATCTCACAATAACAGATGATAATCAAACTGTCCGGTAAAATGCCTGCTTTAACATGGCTGGCAGCAATATTTCAATATTAATTAAATCGGAAAAAATGCAAATACAATTTAATACAGATAAAAATGTAACCTGGAGCGAAGAGCTCATCGCTTCGTCAAAATCTTTAATATCGGAAGAATTAAGCAGGTTCAGTCACCAGATAACAAGGGTGGAAGTTCATTTCTCGGATGAAGATGGCAATAAAGACGGGGGCAACGACAAACGCTGCATGGTGGAAGCCCGGCTTGCAGGCATGAAACCCATCGCAGTTACCAACCACGCAAACACATATGAACAGTCGATTGATGGCGCCATAGGCAAATTGAAAACTTCATTGGAAAAGATAACCGGACGTTTGAAAAATCACTAAAAATTTAAAAAGATGGAAGCATCAGAAGAACATATCATCTTAAAAATATTGGATGAAGACACTGTAGCATCGAAAAGAGGCACCAAAAGATATCATGGCAGGTGGCACCCACCAGTCACCATCTGAAAGGGTAATGATGGATAGATGGGTTAATGGAGAAGAACCTGATCTGTAGAATTGCTGTTCATCCGGATAGAATGTTTTCCAGATAAAATTTAATATGAAAAAAAATGTATCGGACCAGCTGGTGGAAACATTGGTTGAAGCAGGTATACAAAGGATTTACGCTGTAACGGGCGATAGTCTCAATTATTTAAACGAGGCTGTATACCGCAACGGGAAAATGAAATGGATCCATATCCGGCATGAAGAGACAGCTGCATTTGCAGCTGGTGCTGAGGCTCAGCTGAATGGACTGGCTTGTTGTGCCGGCAGCAGCGGGCCCGGGCATGTTCACCTGGTAAACGGGTTGTATGATGCACACCGCTCATCTTCTTCAGTTCTGGCGATTGCTTCTACTATCCCTACCACGGAATTTGGCACGGGTTTTTTTCAGGAGACAAATACCATCAAACTTTTTGATGATTGCTCCTGTTATAACCAGGTGGCAGATACACCCGAACAATTACCGCGGATGTTGCAGGCTGCCATTCAACATGCTGTACATAAGAAGGGGGTGGCTGTTATAGGATTGCCGGGCGATATTACCAACCTCCCGGCAGCAGCGGCTGAAACAACAACCGCGCTTTTCCGGAACCGTCCGATAGTGAGGCCATCCGAAGCTGAATTGTTACATCTTGCTGAATTGTTGAATACGAACAAAAAGGTCACTATTTTCTGCGGACTGGGCGCTGCAGGGGCGCATGATGAGGTTATTCAACTGGCCGGGATGCTAAAAGCCCCGGTTGCCTATTCATATAAGGCAAAAATGGCAATCCAGTATGAAAATCCTTATGAAGTGGGGCTCACAGGATTGCTGGGCTTTCCTTCGGCTTACCATAGTATGCATGAGTGTGACCTGCTGATTTTGCTGGGAACAGATTTTCCTTATACACCCTTCATGCCCGTTGATAATTTAATCGTACAAATTGACCTTAAGCCTGAAAACCTTGGACGCAGGGCTAAACTCGACCTTGGACTGTGCGGCGACGTGAAAGATACTTTGCAGGCACTCTTACCACTGATAGAAAAAAAAGAAGATTACCAATTCCTCGATCAACAACTGGAATTTTACATAAACGTCAAAAAGAACTTGAAATCCTATGTAGAGGATCCCGGAAAACCGGATGCCATTCATCCTGAATTCGTTGCCTCTGTGATAAATGACCTGGCCGACAAGGATGCCATCTTTACGGTCGATACGGGAATGTGTTGTGTATGGGCTGCGCGCTATATTGATGGAACAGGCGGTCGGAAAATGCTGGGCTCATTCAATCACGGTTCTATGGCTAATGCGATGCCTCAGGCTATTGGTGCAGCTTTAGCCTGTCCCGGAAATCAAGTCATTGCATTATGCGGCGACGGAGGCCTGTCGATGATGATGGGCGACCTGATGACTATTGTCCAATACAAATTGCCTGTGAAGATCATCGTTTTCAACAACCGTTCACTGGGAATGGTAAAACTGGAAATGCAAGTTGCAGGGATTCCTGACCGGGAGACGGATATGCTGAACCCGGACTTCGCAAAAATAGCAGAAGCAATGGGCATGCCTGGTATCTCTATTAGTGATCCCGCGGATGTCAGACCGGAATTGGAAAAGGCATTTCTACATGAAGGCCCTGTACTGGTCAGCATCCAAACCGACCCTAATGCCCTCGCCATGCCTCCCAAACTGGAATTTGACCAGATGAAGGGCTTATCTTTATATATGGGGAAAATGATGTTAGCCGGACGAATGGACGAGGTATTCAAGATTATTTCGTCCAATTATAAGCATTTGGGTGAGATCATATAATTTATTTTCTTAAAACAAAAACATCATGGCAAAATATTCAAAAAAAGCTCAGGATAAAATTGAGGAAGTAATGCATGAATTTAAAGAAGGAACTTTAAAATCGGGCAAAAATGGCAAAAACGGTAAAGTTACCAGCAGAAAACAAGCTATTGCGATTGGAATAAGCGAAGCAAAAGAAGCGGGATTAAAAGTTCCGGTTCAAAAAGGTAGACGAGCTTAAATCTTTAGTGTTTTTTGACGCTGTCAGGTCCTCCTTCGTCGGACGCTGACAGGTCAACCGTCTTACCGTCTTACCGTCCTATAGTCTTACCGTCTTACCGTCCTATAGTCTTACCGTCCTATAGTCTTACCGTCCTATTTGCCTACGCAGGTAAGCTCATCCCCACACGCCCTAGGTAAGGTGCTCAGTTTGTTGATATCCGTTATGATCCATCGTTTTTGGTATCTCTATTTGAGAATTAATTTCTATGCCTTTATATATCGCATCGAATTAGTTTAAATTTATGGCATTATCTGGAATCATTGAACTTACAGTGGATAAATGGAAAGTGTTACAGCTCAAATTAATCATAAATTAGCCTAGTTGATGCTGCCAATATGTTGTGCCCAATTATAAAAAGACACCTTACACATTATAAATTTATAGACTATGAAAGAATATTCATTTACTGAAGTAACAGCTAAAAAAGTAATTAAAACGCGGGCTTTATCAAGAATTCCAATGATTATTATTGCTATGATTGGTGGACTCTTCATTGCAGACATACAGAATGGGGGCAAAATTTTTGATGATAAGTTAGTAATTGTAATAACCTGTATAGTTGCGATAATTGCCGGTACGATAGGATTATTTATTGGCATTAAGAATGGAACAAAAGCATTGATGCAGAATAAATATATTTTGACTGATAATTATATTGAAAGACTTGCACCTTCTGGAAAAATTGTTAGGATAGAATTTAGTAAAATTGACAAATACCAGGTTTTAAAGAAAGGCCTATTAATAAAATCTTCGTCGGAGAAGATTCTTGTTCCATCCGGACTGGAAAAATTTGATGAACTGTCAACATCAATTAGTGAAAAATTAAAATGAGAGATTCTCTTAAACATAACTTAATTGGAATTTCAACAGTAGCATTATTAGTGTCAATATATGTTGTTGAAAATGTTTACATTAAAATTGTTATTGGCATAGCTTTGATAATAGGATTAGTTATTTCAATGATTATGATACATAAAACCATCGAAATGACTGATAATCAAAAGAGACTTTCTTGGATTATCATAGTTCCTTTAATTTCATTGATTGTCTATCTTTATTCTCAGATTAAAAAGATAATTTAAAAAACAACTGGGCACAACACAGTTTATACATCATGCGGGTTTCAGCGCAATTTGCAAGTTCCGAGCTCGCTGGCAAGGGCAGTAACAATGAATAGTGAAGTGGCCACGAACTCCCGCACCCTGCATACACTCAATGTTATGTTTAAGCTTTAAATATTATATATGCCTTTTCTAACAATTCAAAATGAAGATCCAGAGCTAAGAAAACAGTTAGCAGATTTCATTATATATTTTTCTACGGTTGAATGTTATATTACTGATTTTGCTTATCAGGCAGAATTATTTGAAGGAAAAAAGCCCATTTTTAAAGAGATTGCTAAAAGAGACCTTTCAATTAAACGTAATATTATCAAGGAATTTATTCAAAATAAAATTCCGGAATTATTTGATTATTGGAATGGAATTAATAATCGGATTGGGAATCTAAATTCCGAAAGAAAATATTTAGTCCATGCAATTGGTTTATTTAATATTTCATCGACTCATTTTAATTCCAGGATAAGAGTGAATGGTATATTTAAAATCTATGCAGTATCTGATATACAGAAGCTTAACAAACATTTAGAGGAGGTTATATTCGGAAAGGAAGGTTTAGCAACTAGTTTCTATAGTAGATACACCAATGAAATTGAAAAATTAAGGAAGGCCTACCCATAACAATCGCGCAGCACCCAGGCCGGACATTAAAATTTTGCTCCTCCAGCTGGCGGACGGGCGCCAAAAGATCCCTCTCCGCCGGCTGGCAGATCGGGATGACGTTCTGAGGGGAGGATATTAGAGTTTTCAGACCTTTGCAAACTCCACCATGTGAAATGACAAGGTTTGGTTTTCATGGAAAAAAAGAACTTCGGAGAAGTTCCATATTGGTAGAAAAGGCGGAATAAAGCCATCGTTTTCCCCTCCCGCGATAATCCAGTTTTGCAAGGTAATATCGGCATGGGAGGGGATTAAGGGGAGGGTGAAGAATTCATTTTTCATTGAGCATTAAACATTAAGCATTTAGCATTTCATTGGACATGTAAAAGATAAAATTTGCCAAAATATGTTCGATGTTCAAAGTTCAATGTTAAAACGTCCATGAATAAAACCCTCCCTAAATCCCTCCCTGTGAAGGATTACCGCATTTAAATAACATATTCAAAGGGAGGGACTTATGTTCCTTTTCCCTTCGTCCTTGCTACCAATATGTCTCTCCGCTGGAGAGACTTTGCAGATTGTGGTGCCTCGTTTTAAGATTATCTCGATATGAATTTGTGTATTATTGATAAACTATCTGTTGCCCATCTTGTCATTGGTATCCGCCAGCCGGCGGAGAGGGATCTGGTTGCAATTTGTTTTACTAATTCCTAACTTTACATCCTCGCGCCGCCGCCTGCCCGGCCAAAATAACCCGGCCCAAGGCGCTGCGCTAACGTTATAGGTAATTGCCGCAGACAGACCGACTAATAAAAAAGAAAAGACTAATTAAATGGATGATTACAAATTAAGAATAATAGGAACTGTCCTTTTAATGTCGTTTGTTGCTACGACTTCTTCCTGTCATTCTCAGACAAACACGAAGAATAAAAAGACCGAAGAACAAAGTCAACCACAATCTCCTCAGATTGCCGAATATGTCGTTGAGATATTTGAAGATTCAAAAAATAACTTGTGGTTTGGGACAATAAATAATGGAGCGGCAAAATATGACGGAAAAGCACTTACCTATCTTACAACAGAAAACGGGCTAATCGGAAATACCGTAACAAGTTTTGCCGAGGATAAAGAGGGGAATATTTGGTTTGGCACGCATTCAGGTCTTTCGAAATATGACGGTAAAACATTTACAAATTTTACTGATAAAAATGGGCTTGTCAACAACATGGTTTCCGGGTTGTTAATCGATAAAAAAGGTACGCTTTGGATTGGAACCTGGGACGGGGTTTCCAGGCTTGAAGGAACAGCTTTTTCAACCTTTACACTTCCAATTCCTGACGTTGAATTATTGCCTTATCAATCAACAATGCATTGGGTTTCTGAAATCATAGAAGACAAGTACGGAAATATTTGGTTTAGCAGGGATGGTTATGGGGTTTGTAAATACAATGGACAATCATTTACCCTATACACCAAGCATGATGGTCTTGTTTCAAACAACATTCAGGAGATCCTGGAAGACAGGAATGGGAATATTTGGTTTGGTTCCAGGGTGGTGGAAAGAGACAATCCTGATAAAACAGGAAGAATCGGAGACGGTGGACTAAGCCGGTTTGATGGTAAAACATTTACTCACTTCCCGGAAATAAAAGGTCTTAGCAAAAACGAGGTCTATACCATATATGAAGATAGTAAAGGAAACATATGGATTGGCGCAAATGGTTTAGGGGCATATCGCTATGACGGAAAAGATTTTACCTTGTTCAGTGAAACAGACAGAGCAGATTTGATGCCTTATGGTTATGGTATACAAAGCATTTTAGAAGACAAAAAAGGAAATATATGGTTTGGATTATCGGGAGGACTTTTTCGACTACACGGAGATTCAATAATCAATATTTCGCGTAGCGGACCTTGGAATTAAATCTACCTGTGTGGCGGCAACTTTTCGCGGAACCACACCGAAAAAATATAGATAAAGTGCATTAAATTGCACTTAATTAGCTATTTCAGGTATTAAATCAAATAATCAAATAAATAGTGCTTTAAAATGCACTATCGGAAGCATTATTTGATCTCGAATGGGGATGCTCATCTAAAGAATTTCGCCCTGCTGGAAAATAGTACCGGAGATTATTTGCTGAGTCCGACAAATGACCTGATCAATACCAGGATAAACAGGCTGAAGCAGGATTAATATATAGAGAACCGTCTTACAGTCTTACAGTCTTACAGTCCTCCCGTCTTCCCATCCTCCCGTCTTCCCATCCTCTCGTCCTACTTTCCGATGCAGAAAGTAAATGGCATTGAAATACAGTACAATAAGATTATAAGGTACAAATAAGGTACAGTTTTATATTTTTAACGCATTGACAATCAATAATCTAAGATAAGTGGTTATTTCTCCGGTTATTTCTCAATCTCAAGGTTGGGGTAGGGGACCACAGCTTGATCTTTAGCTCTTAGTATTTATTCAGCAAGGTTATCAACAGCTTGTCATCAACTCTGAACCGGGTTCAGTTGACTCGACTATTGATAACCTTTATGATTGTATCTGAGTTTTGAGTATTGACGCGACTTACCACAAACAAGATGGTGTTGTCCTTTACAAATTGCGTTTACCTTTTTAACATTGTAGTATGGAATTCGAACTCTAATAAACTAAATAAAACATTATGAGCACTCCTTTAATTGATTCCTCCTTCGATAAAATCCGGGATTTTATCTTAGACCGTTCATCTTCCTTGCCTGATCATCTTGATCAAGCTAGAATTCGCTGGACAGCAGCATTTACTTTAATGCTGGATACCGGTCTTAAAACAGACCTTCAGGTTGCCAAAGTTCTTGTTGCTACTTTTAATATTAATGAAAGAACTGCTTACAATGATATTGCTGCTTCCAGGCGTCTCTTTGGGGATGCCAGGAGAGCTGCAAAAGATGCTGAAAGGTATCTTGCCAGCGAAAATGCAAAGGAACTTTTTGGCAAAGCATGGAACATGTTCATGGCTACAAAAAAATATGAATGGTTTGTTGCTGCTGTCTCTCAGCAGAAACTGCACATGAAAATAAACGGACTTGATAAAGACGATCCCGACTTGCCTGATCCTTCAAAAATCAATCCACCGACACAGGTCCTTCAAATCAATATTGATTTTATCGAAGGCCAGTTTGCACAGTACATAGATCCTAAGGCAAAAGAAAAGATCAATGCAGTGCTAAAGCAAATAAGAGACCTGGTAGAGTCCAGCAGAATTGAAGATTATCTCAATACTACGATTGACATACCTTATATTAAAAAGTGATTTAGGTATTTTAGCGGATCATAGGTCCTTCTTCTTATCTAAACTCATTCAGGCAGTTACTAACAATCAGGGCGTCACTTGAACCGGGTTCGTAACTGTGATCATTAGTAACTACCTGCAATCCTCCCTCATTAAGAAATCACTGCTTACAAGAATAAGGGATCAACGAGATCCGGCATCCAGGAAATTTCCAAATTGCCAATGACAATTGCCATTTTTCGAATATCGATAATTGGCCACTTACATTGGGTAATCATAGTGGTAAGGGGAGCTTCGTCCCCTTGTCTTGTATAGGCCCTATGTTTGTAAAATAAAAGCCTAAGCCTGGAGATTTATTAGTTTTAAGGTACCAAACTCTAAACTTTAAATAACCAGGCTTATGCAAACACAAAGTAACAAAATTGATTTTAATGGCCAAAGCATTTATGTTGGCTTTGATGTACATTTAAAAAGTTGGACAGTAACTATAATGACGGAAAAGCTTACTCATAAAACGTTTTCGCAACCGCCTAAACCGGAAGCATTACATCATTATCTGGTAAAAACTTTTCCGGGTGGAACTTATTATTCAGCTTATGAAGCCGGATTTTGTGGGTACTGGATCCATAATAGACTAGTTGAACTTGGGATCAACTCAATCGTGGTGAACCCTGCTGATATCCCCACCACAGGAAAGGAAAAAGTAATGAAAACAGATCCCCGGGATAGCATCAAGATTGCAAGATCATTACGCAATGGTGATTTAAAACCGATTCATGTTCCATCATTGACGACACTTGAAGACAGAGGATTGGTTCGTATGCGGGCAACATTGGTGAAAGACCTGACAAGATATAAGAACCGAGTAAAGTCATTTCTATATTTTCATGGAATAGAATACCCAGACGTGTTCAGTAAATCTCGAGCATATTGGTCAAATCGGTTTAATAAATGGCTGGAAGGTCTTGAATTTAATGATTTGACGGCCAAGGCTACTTTAACCACTTTGTTGGAACAAATAAATACTTTGCGCGGGTCGGTTCTAAAGATGACGAAACAACTACGGGAACTGGCAAAAACTGACCGGTACAAGGAAAAAGAACCATTGCTTCGTAGTATACCTGGCATTGGTTTAATCACTTCTCTGATCATTTTAACAGAAATCGAAACAATCAACCGGTTCGCCAACATCGATCAGCTTTGCGGATTTATAGGATTGATACCTTCAACCAGTTCCAGTGGCGAAAAAGAGGGTATAGGTGACATCACTCCAAGAGGACACAGCATATTAAGAAATGCCATCATCGAAAGTGCATGGACCGCAGTAAGGCATGATCCGGCTTTAAATAAAAGCTATCACGATTATTGCAGACGTATGGAACCAAACAAAGCAATCATTAGAATAGCCAGAAAAGTAGCTAGCCGAATCCGTTTTGTGTTAAAGAACAATCAGCCTTATGTATACTCAGTTGTTAAATAAACCGAAATGCTATAAAAACACCCATAGATGTGAGACTGCTGAGCTCCCCTTGCAGTTCTGAGATCCTGGAATCTGCTTCCTGTAGGCCGCAGCTCACGTTCTATAAAAATTAAACGAGACAATGCAGCCCGGATTTAATGCCGGTTCTGTTGATAGAAGGATGTTTTTATAGATATTTGGTTCATTGAAATATTAAACAAGGAAAATGAAAATGAGTTTTTTGAGCCATAGGCGACAATGATAACATAAATAAAGAGCTTCTCTAAGTAAGAAGCTCTCATTAGTGTTTTCACCGTCATAAATCCTATTGCTGGTGAGTTGCTCTCCAGCAGAGCTCACTTCCTCTTCGGATTTACCTTGTAAATTTAAGAAAAAGATAAAATAAATCGACAGCCTCTTGTTTTACAACATAGAAGGGGAGCGAAATGGTCTATTTCATATATCGGTAAAAAAGGAAATTGGCAATTGCCTTTTCCCGACAGGGCGGAGCGCCGGCCAGCGACACAAAAGGACAAAAAATTTTATTTTTTGTCCTTTTATGTGCGTGATTTATAGGTCGTTGACCTGAAAAAAAAGGCAACAGGTACAATTATTAGTCTGAAAACTTCTTTCTCTTTGATTACCAGCGTCTCAGAAAAAGAAGCAAAGAGAAACCGTCAGAGAAAACCTTTCATCCTTCGATGAAAGGTAAATAGGATAGGAGTTGCCAATAACCTGTCACCACGAGAACTGGATTCTTTTGGTTCGGTTTATTGATAACTCTTTTATTTATCGGTTGCATCTTACATATCCTGCCATTTAACCTTTTGGCTTTATCTGATTTCATTGATGCCTTTTTTCTGAAGAGCATTTAAAAGTGTCAGATCCTCCGGAAATGATCCATGACACTTGTGCAATCTGTTTTATAGTAACTAACCAGAGGTTCATAGAACTGATTATGGATAAACGGAATGGCAATCCAGCAGTCAGAAACATCCTTTGCCCTCCGGGAAGAATAATACCTGTAAATAACAGCCTGACATCCATGATATTGTCATCTCAGGTTTACTAATAATTCTTCGCGTTCATTGATCTTTCGTGCAAGACTTTGAATACTTTCTTCAGTGGCCAGCTGGTTGAAAGCATCCCTTATCGGAACGAATTTTTCATGAAATGGGCATGGGTTTTTGTCACTGCATAATGGTAATCCCAGTCCGCATCCTGAAAATAAGTGATTTCCCTCGATCATACTAATAATCTCCTTCAACATCAGATCAGGTTTATCTGGCGCAAAATAAAACCCTCCTTTTTTACCTTTATTGGATTCGATAAGTCCCTGTCTTGCCAAGCGTTGCAGTATTTTGGCAACGTAATACGGAGGGGCATCAATTTCCCTTGCAATCTCTGAGAACCCGGGCTTTCTTTGTTTCAGATTCTGAAGATATACATAAACCAAGCTTCTTAGTGCGTATTCTGTCTCTTTATAGAACATTATATTACTCTTTTTGGAGGATTCAAAAATAATATAAAAACTGCAAAATATTAAAAGACCTTATTGTCTTTTAATAAATATTAATATATTTGCTTTTATTATTTAGTAGAGTTGTTCGAAGACCAGAATCAAATTTGTACTTTTAGAGTCCTATAAAAAAACTTATTTAATTAAGTGCACTTAATCTAAAAAATATAAATGGAAAAAACCTTTAATAATGATGTTACAGTCGGTCAGATAGTTACTCGTGATTTCAGAGCTGCCGAAATTTTCAAAAATGCCGGTATCGACTTTTGCTGTGGTGGAAACAAAAGCATTTCAGATGCTTGCCGGGAAAAAGGAATAGACCCATCGAAGATCGAACAGGAGTTGATAGACCTTGATAAATTGCCCGGTGACCAGTCAAAGAACTTTAACAGTTGGGACCTGGATTTTCTGTGTGATTATATCATAAATACGCATCATAAATATGTACTGAAGAGTTTGCCTGAACTAAGGTTTTATACCAGTAAGATTGCTTCGGTCCATGGAGATTCACACCCTGAACTAATCGAAGTATTGGAAATTTTTTCAAAGGTAAATGATGAATTGTTACAGCATTTAAAGAAAGAGGAGGAAGTTTTATTCCCGGCCATAAATAGACTTTTACAATCAGATGACATTGGAGATAAGAATCTTATCAAATCTGAAATTACGCGCATGTCTGGTGAGCATGAATTCGCCGGTGATGCCATGGACCGGATAAGAAAACTCACCCAAAATTACCTGGTGCCTGAAGATGCTTGTAACACCTATCGGATTAGCCTGAAACTTTTAGAGCAATTTGAAGATGATCTGCATGTGCATGTGCACATAGAAAACAACATTCTTTATCCAAAAGCCTTAATGCTAAACTATTAAATCTTCAACCTCATGAAAACAGCTACAGAAAACCTGGAAAATGATCATAATTATATTTTGCAATTGACTGAAACCATGGAGAAGATCGCGGAACTGGAGGAGCCCCATGTTGCCGATCTGGAAGAAGTTGTCGATCTGATCCGAAATTTTGCCGATGGCATGCATCATACCAAGGAAGAAAACTTTTTATTTCCGCTCCTGGGTGAAAAAGGATTTTCCAAAGAGCAGGGACCTGTGGCCGTCATGTTGAATGAACATACACAGGGAAGAAATTATGTAAAGGGGATGATCGAAAACATTTCCTTGCATAAAGAAGGTGATAAAACTGCTTTGGGCAAAGTATATGCCAACATGTCGGGTTATGCAGAACTTTTACGTAACCATATAACAAAGGAAAATAATATTCTTTTTCGTATGGCCGATAATGTGTTCTCTGAACAGGAGCAACAAGACCTGCTGACTGAATTTGTGAAGATTGAAAACGCCAATCTTCCTGCCGGGCGGCAAAGTTTCATTTCCAGAATTGAAAAACTAGCCGGTAATTATTTATAAATATTATTGCTATTATTCATGAAAGCACTTCCACTGAAGTTAATACTTACTTTCGCAGGGCTTTTATTCTATTCAACGGGTAAAGCAGCCGAAGGACAGGACCTTTTCAAGTCTGTTTGTGAATCATGCCACACCATTGGAGGAGGAAAACGGATTGGCCCCGATCTAAAAAATATTTTGGAAAAACGTTCAGCAGACTGGGCAATATCGTTTATCAGATCATCGCAAAAAATGATAAAAAGTGGTGATCCTGATGCGGTAGCCATCTTCCAGGAATACAATAAAATCCCGATGCCGGACCAGGCTCTTACAGACGGCCAGATCAAGGCTGTGTTGGATTATATCACACAAACAAGTAAGGAAATTTCATCAGGTCAGGGCGCGTCAAATATCGATATCGCGCTACCTGATATACTTAGCGGAACAACTCTTATAAATATCCGGGCTGGGGAATTGCTGTTTACCGGTAAGGTACCACTTGCCAATCAGGGTGCGTCATGCATTGCATGCCACAAAGTGAAAGATGACAGGGTTTTTACCAGTGGTACCCTGGCAAAGGATCTGACGGAAACTTTTAATATAATGGGAAGTGCAGGAATAGCTGCTTTTTTGGGAAATCCGCCTTTTCCTGTGATGAACGCTGCTTTTCAGAAACACCCCTTAACCCGGGAGGAAATAATCAATCTTACCGCATATCTCAAATCCGTCAGTGAAAACAGCATCTATCAGCATCCGAGAGATTATAGTTCAAGATTTGTTTATGCGGGGATCTTCTTTTTTCTAATGATCCTGACCAGCATTCAAATCCTTTATATTAAGAGGAAAAGATTGGCAGTCAATCATGAAATCTTTCGCAGGCAATCACAGACGATAAATTAAGGACGATATATTATGAGTTGGATCAAGGATTTAATTTCGCCGAAAACCAGGCAATGGGAAGAGTTCTACAGGAATCGCCACCAACACGATAAGGTAGTCAGAAGCACGCACGGGGTAAACTGTACCGGAGGCTGTAGTTGGAACATACACGTCAAAGATGGTATTGTCGTTTGGGAAACGCAGGCACTTGATTACCCTTTGCTCGAAAAATCCCTTCCACCATATGAACCCCGCGGTTGCCAGCGAGGTATATCTTTTTCATGGTACCTGTACAGTCCCGTTAGGGTAAAATACCCCATGATCAGAGGTGCACTGCTTGATATGTACCGGGAAGAGAAAGAAAAAACAGGAGATCCTTTCAAAGCTTGGGACAACATACAAAACGATCCTGCCAAACGGAAACGTTATCAACAGACAAGGGGGAAGGGCGGTTTTAGAAGGGTTGCCTGGGAGGATGCGCTGGAAATGATCGCGGCAGCTAATATTTATACCGTAAAGAAATATGGGCCTGACCGCCTGATAGGCTTTTCTCCAATTCCGGCCATGTCAATGCTGAGTTATGCAGCAGGTGCTCGTTTCCTCCAGCTAATGGGAGGAGTGAATCTTAGTTTTTACGATTGGTATTGTGACCTGCCGAATTCCTTTCCTGAAATCTGGGGTGAACAGACAGATGTTGCCGAAAGCGCCGACTGGTACAATTCAAAGTTTGTGGCAGTGATGGGCGCCAACCTTGGAATGACAAGGACACCGGATGTTCATTTCTTTTCAGAGTCAAGACATAATGGGACTAAAACCGTGGTTTTTTCTCCCGATTTCAGCATGGTTGCCAAATATGCAGATAAATGGGTACCCGTTCATGCCGGACAAGATGGCGCTTTCTGGATGGCTGTGACTCATGTTATATTGAAGGAATATCACGTCGATAAACAAACCCCCTTTTTTATTGATTACGTGAAGCGATTCACTGATAGTCCGTTTCTGGTGCAAATCACAAAAGAAGGCGGAAAATATCAACCAGGACGATTGCTTAGATCCGGCATGATTAGTAAGTATAGCGATACGGAAAATAGTGAATGGAAGTTCCTGAATATCGACAGTGTTTCCGGTGAACTTTTCTGCCCCGGAGGTAGCATGGGGCACCGGTGGGACTCCAAAGAAGGCAACTGGAATTTAAAATATGAAGATCCCGAAACCGGGAAAAGTTATGATCCTGTATTAACCCTGGTACAGAACCATGATGAGATACTTCAGGTTGATTTCGTGGAATACGGGAAGAATAACATAGCCAGCAGGGGTGTTCCAGTAAAATACTTAGAAACGCTGGAAGGCAGGGTTGCTGCAACTACCGTTTATGACCTGATCATGGCTCAGTATGGAGTGGATCGCGGCCTTGGAGGTGAATACCCGGATTCTTATGAGGATTCCACGGCAGCCTATACACCGGCATGGCAGGAGATATTTACCGGTGTCGGGCCAAAAACCGTTCTGCAGTTTGCACGAGAATGGGCAAGGACTGCTGAAGTTACACATGGCAAGTGCAGTATCATTATCGGGGCGGGCGTTAATCATTGGTATCATAGTAACCTGATCTATCGCGCCAGTACCATGGCATTGATGCTAACCGGCTGTATCGGGACAAACGGCGGAGGCATGAATCACTATGTGGGTCAGGAAAAATTGGCTCCGACTGATTCCTGGGCAACTATCATGACTGCTAAAGACTGGCAGGGAGTTGCCAGGTTGCAGCAAACACCAATCTGGCATTACATCAATTCTGATCAGTGGCGCTATGATGGTAATCAGGCAGATTACAACACCGTGCCAAAGAATGATCTCTCTTCTATGCATTCGGCCGACCTGGTTGTGAAAGCCGTCAGGAACGGATGGATGCCCTTTTACCCTCAATACAACAAGAATAACTTTGAGATAGTTCGGGACGCTATCAAAGCTGGAGCCGAATCGGATGAGCAAATCAAAGATTATCTAGTGGATAAATTGAAGAAAAAGGAAATTCTGCATGCCGTCGTTGAACCCGATGAAGATGTTAATTTCCCTAGAGTCTGGTATATCTGGAGAGGTAATGCGTTGATGGCGAGTGCGAAAGGGCATGAATTTTTCCTTAACCATTACCTGGGGACGCATCACAACAGTATTGCGGATGAAGTAGCGGATAAATTTGTGAAGGACATCAAGTGGAGAAGTGAGAGCCCAAAAGGAAAGATGGACCTCATAGTTAATCTGAATTTCAGAATGGATACCTCCGCCTTATATTCTGATATTGTCCTTCCTGCTGCCTACTGGTACGAGAAGAACGATCTGAACAGCACAGATATGCATTCATTCATACATCCTTTATCTGCTGCTATTGCACCTGTTTGGGAATCAAGAAGTGACTGGGCAATCTTTCGGGATATTTCCAGGGCCACCAGTGAACTGGCAACAAAACACTTCCCGGAGCCAATAAAGGATATTGTTAATATGCCTATTTCTCACGATTCGCCTGGTGAAATAACCCAACCACAAATTAAGGACTGGAGTAAAGGTGAGTGTGAACCGATCCCGGGGAAAACCATGCATAATATAATTATAGTGGAACGTGATTACACCCGCATCTATGATAAGTTTATACGTCTTGGTCCCAATATCAGGCAAGGTCTTGGCGCTCATGGAAATAGTTACAATTGTGAAGATTTCTATGAAAAAATGATGGATGATAAAAACCATATACTAAAAATGGATGGCGTTGATTACCCATCCTTATTTGAGGATGAGGAAGCGGCAAATGCAGTTTTAATCCTGTCTAGTGTGACAAATGGGGAGCTGGCCCACAGGGCATACAAGGTCGCTGAAAAGAAAACGGGTTTGATTCTCTGTGACCTGGCTGAAGGCAGCAAAGATATCAGGATGAACTATAAAGACCTTCAGTCAAGACCACTCAGATACCTTAATTCTCCAATCTGGTCGGGATTGATGACGGCCGGCCGCGCCTATTCAGCGTACACTTACAATATTGAACGCCTGGTACCATGGAGAACACTTACCGGACGGCAACATTTCTACCTTGATCATGAAGGATACATTAAATTTGGCGAGCACCTTCCTACCTATAAACCTTCTCCAAAACCAGAAGTCTATGGCGAATTGAGAACCTCCATAGCAACAGGCAAGGCAAAAATACTGAATGTGCTGACCCCGCATGGTAAATGGCATATTCACTCCACATATGGAGACACACTGCGGATGCTGACATTGTCGAGAGGTATGGAACCTTGCTGGCTGAGCGAGGAGGATGCTGCTGAGCTTGGAATTAAAGATAACGACTGGGTTGAAGTGTACAATGATAATGGCGTTTACTGTACCCGCGCCTGTGTGAGTGTCAGGATTCCAAAAGGAATCTGTATCGTGTATCATTCCCCTGAAAGGACCTACTCTGTGCCTAAATCAGAGGTAAGGGGAGGAAGAAGGGCGG
>CAYJNJ010000089.1:0-20451 GCA_964371595.1 uncultured Bacteroidales bacterium
GATCGGGCCGGAAATTACCGGTACGGGCAGCGGGTTAACGGTTACCGGCAGCGTGGATGCAGCGCCGTTTCCGCAAATGCTGGTTCCGTAAACACTGACATCTCCTGAAACTGCTGAACTGCTGTAACTGACAGTGATACTGTTAGTCCCTGCACCTGCAGTAATCGTACCGCCGGCGGGTAAAGTCCAGACATAACCAGCATAGGCGTAAGTGATCGGTGGCACTGTATAAACATGTCCTGCCGTTGCCTGGCATACTGAAACAGGTCCTGCAATAACACCGGCGGCGTCAGGAACAGGGCAAAGGGTAGTGAAAAACTGGTCGCTGCCATAATTGGTACCGGCCGGGTTCTGTCCGACTATCCTGAAATGGTATGTGGTATTGTAGGCAAGGCCGGCAATATCTGCATATACAACGGTAGGAACATCACCGGTAACAATACCCGGAACAGCTGAAACGATTGAACCATAAGAGGTATTCAGCCCATATTCAAATGTTATGGTGGAATTCTGGTTATTGGCATCAGCCGAGCCGTTGAGACGGGCGCTAAAGTTTCCAATGTTGCTGGCAGGATAGGTAATGACGTCAGGAGGAGCTGCACCGGTTTCGAATACCTGGTCGGCACCGTAAACTGTTCCTTCCGAGTTGGATGCAACAACCCTGTAATGGTAGACCGTATTGATCTCCAATCCGCCTACCGGGGCGCTTACCGCTTCCCAGGTACTGCCACTGACAGGGCTCTGGTCGGCTGTAATTGTGCTTCCGTAAGAATCTGTCAAACCGTACTCGAAAGTAACGGTGGTTGAGTTACATGCCGCATAGACAGATCCATTCAGCGTTGCAGTATAAGAAGCGATGAATGTTGCCGGCAGTGTTAGCGCCTGTGCTGCTCCAGGTCCTTCTGAGGTTATGGTAAGATCATTCCCGTATACAGTCAGGCCGGCTGATGTAACACCACGCAGCCTGAAATGCCAGGTTGTTGAAGGAGGCATTGAAATGACCGTACTTACTGGTGTCGGCGTAGTCCCTGTAATGTTTGCAGGTGTTCCGGCAACTGAAGTGCCATAAGAGGTTGTCGGGCCATAGTCAAAGAAACTGTCGACCGATAAACCATTGGCATTGATCGTCCCGTTCAGCGTTCCCCCTGCACAATAGATACCTGATGCATCCAGGGTAAGTAAGGTGGGGTTTATTCCGAATTCGAAAGCACCGATGTCAGGTGGATTGGTCCTTGTGATCCCGGCAAAATCAACTGTAACGACGGGCAGGTAAATACCCTGGTTATCGAGATCAGTACTTGCGGGATGCAGGTCAGAGGCAGAGACAAACAAAGGATCAACGCTCTTCGAATTGGCATCTTTGCCTGTTGCAGTCTGCCAGTCGGTCAATGTGATCCTGTCTGATCCAAGGTAGCCAAGGATGATAGTCGGGCCATTTGCGAAATAATCATTGAAATTGATATCCGTAAATGCCGTGTTTGCTGCTGCAGAGTATATGGCATAAGCTTTATCCGTAGTTACCGTCGTGTTATCGAAGCTGTTCACGAAAATATTATCCCGGACATCCAGGTTGGTAGCTGTCGAGCTGTTATAGAATGCAGCAGTGATGGTTGCTGCAGAGTAACCTGCATATGAGCCGTATAAGTTTACCGAATTATGATAAACAACAACGCCACCGGTAGCCCCGTCAATGGCAATCCCCAATCCAAAGTAGGTTGAACTGGCATCACCGGTGCATACGATATCGTAAATGACGTTATTGGCAATCAATGAATTACTTGATGCAATTGCAGGGATAAAGTTAATTGCCCTGGCGCCATACCCACCGGTGTTGGTATTCAGCAGGCCGTTGACCTGGTTCCTGGTAATCGAAACAATTCCGGTACTGCTGTAAATATAGATCCCATAAGGAGGAGAAGAAGCCGAAGTAGTAATGGTACTGATTGTATTGCCCGAAATTGTCAGGTTCGAAGTTGTATTCCCGGTAGATGCAGCAATACCCCTGGGGCCCATCGAAGTACCGCTCATCGTGGAGATGCTGTTATTCAGGATAGAGCTGTTTATGGTCCCCGTAGCAAACCAGATGGCATTCACATTTGAACCATCGGTTGTATTTGCCATATTGCCAAGAATATTGTTGGAAAGAGTAGCTCCGTCGACACCCTGGACATAAAGCCCTACCAGCCTGATCGTATTGGTGCCGCCAAATGAAAGGTCGTTCTGTGTCAGCACCAGGCCATTCCCGTTACCGGCAGCTACGACCGCATTACAATAAGCACCTATATAAGCTTTCTGAATAGTGTTATTTTGAATGGTAATATTCGAATAATAACCTGCACTACCCGGTGCTGTTCCGTCAGATACGATAAGCGCCGAGCTGCTGGTTATCCCGTTGATAATATTACTATTCTTCACAGTTACATTAGTAATTGGTGTAGTCCCGGTAGAGCCGACCACTACGACCTGAGGTGTGGTGGTGCTGGTGTTTTCAAGGGTCAGGTTCCTGTCACTTCCACCGGAATTAGATCCGTCAATTACAAAATGGCTTTCAAGAATTTTGAAGATCTGGCCCGAGGGTGATGCGCCGGAAACTAATGTGGTTACACCCGTTGATGGCTTAATTGTCACAAAATTGGTGGCAGTTGGCTTGTTATCGTTATAAATACTAACGATAAGCGGGAAGGTTTCTGTGGGATAAGTAGCATCTGTCAGTAAAAATGTAACCGGACCGCTTACCCCTCGTGTGTTCAGGTCAGCAATAGCAGCCGTAATGGTTGCATAAACCCCTGAAACAGTTTCCCTTCCTTCGAAACCCGGCACTTGCACATTGTCTGCAAAAAGTCCGCCGGTATAAGGAAGACCGTTCTCCATCGGGATCCAGGTGATTTCTTCAACAGGCACGATTTCTTTTTTAGATGCAGGAATGACTGCAGTCTCTGTCGGTTCATCAGTCCCGGATGATTTGACACTGACTTCGACATCAACCTCTTTCATTACGGTTGTTACCGATTTTTTGAAAGTGATGTTGCTGCCTGTCACATTATTAAATAACGCGAGGCCCACGGTATAAGTTCCGCTCAGGGGAGTATTGATACTATAGCTGCTTGGCGGCGTTGGCGGCGTTGCGGCAGCAGGAGGGTTAATGGTAAAACCACCGGCCCCTGTTGAGGGATAAGTTCCCGTATTAGGAGCTGGCGCCATATCCTGGGCTGCTATATAATAATACACAACATCGCCTATAACAGCTCCTGCGCCGAAGGTAAAGGTGTAGGTGCTCCCACTGACATAGGTGCCGGTAACCGGAGTCCATGCACCGGCATTAATACGCCAGTAAAGAACCGGCAGCCCGATACCTGCAGTCGGAACCCCGGAGGCATCAAAGATCGAGGCTGTAAGTGTCCTTTCACCGGGAACAGAAACGTTGATCAATGGTGTATAAATGATGGCAGGAGGGGTTACATCCAGCGGGATCCCTTCAAACTCATCAGCACCGATATCGGGAGCTACGCCGGTACCTGAGTACCCTGTATTGCCCTGGCGGATATTACCGTCATAATCATCAACGATACCGGTCACATTAGCTGCGCCGCTTTCCAGCTGGGTAGCAACTGAAGCATCGATATGTAGGAAATTCGGGCTTGCTCCTGAAAGACTTAAAAATGCCGGGGACTCTGTAACCGAGAAAGCATCCCTTGGCATAACATACAGTTTATAATTTGCAAGGGTTTGATGTGAATTGGTTACATCAAAGAAAATGAGATTATTAGGTCCGGGAATGCCGGCATAAAAATCATTGTAATTGGAATTAGCCCCATAGGTGGTCAATGTAGAGCTGGATCGCTGATAGGCGATAGCCTTTCCTGCTCCGTTTGGAGTGGATGAATTAACGAAAATGTTATTCGAAAGGGTCACAGTGGGGGTGGAAGAGGCATAAATGCCGGCTGAGCCAAAATTAGCCCCAACTCCGACTGCATTGATATATACCGTATTATAATACGCGTTTATGGTAGTACCACCGCCAAAGTACATCCCCGTGACCGAAGGCGCCGGAGCAGTAAGGCTGGAATTCGGCGCATTGATATCTGCAACAAGGTTGTTATAAATAGTAGTGTTAACAGCGCTGGTCACATACACACCGTGAGCAGCACCCGTTGCACCGTTGGCAGTTACAGTACTGATTTTGTTATTGTAAAAATTCAACCCAGCTCCTCCGCCGGCAAGATACGCACCGTAAATAACCGAAGCAGCACCGTTTGTCGTGATATTACTGATAGTGTTCCCATAAACATTGGGCTTATAAGTCGGCGAAACCGTCCCGCCCGGGTATAAACAGTATAAAGTGCCGGAAACCGTGATATCGCTCAGCGTATTATTGTAAATGTTTGTTTCGGATGACATAGTGCCATCTCCCAGGTAGGAAGTATAAATTCCATAGGTTGTCCCCGTGGTATTTACATTGTTATTGGAATACGTGTTGTTGAAAATGGATTTCTTCGGGTATGGTGAAGCAGAACCATCTGAATTATAGATCATATAAAATGATCCGGACCCTGCCGTTGGTGATGAAATGTTTGAGAAATTATTCCCGGATATAGTCTGGGTGCTTGTACCTAAGGCCGATGTTCCGCAATAATACAGGTACAATGATCCGGAAGCAGCAGTCCGGGTAAATCCGGTCACAATGCTGTTGTTATTGAAATTCAGCGAAACCTGTGTGCTTCCTGAAACATAGTTCAGGTATTCGATTCCGCTGTGGTTCAGGGTAAGGTTTGTCCAGGTATTGTCGGATATATTGAGGTTACCCACGCCGAAACTGTTGTATACATAATAAATCGTTCCGGTACCGATGAGAGTGTGGTTATAAGCTGAGAAATTATTCCCGGTAATATTAAGTGTAGTAGCCGTAGTACCCGAGCTGTTATAGAGGCTGTAAGTAGTCCCGGTATATGCTGCGGCACCGTTCCAGGCATGGCTTAGCTGGTTCCCTGTAATATTGACCACTCCCGGGCAGGCCCCTGAATTCTGTATCAGATAGGTTGCCCCGGATGTGGCGCTGGTCGAATTATTCGAGAATGTGTTGTTCTGAATATTCAGGTTAGTGGCTGATGCGCCATTGTTATAAATGCCATACCACGCTCCTGTTGTGGTGGTGGTATTTGTGCAATTGGTAATCAAATTGTTGTTGATATTGATCGTATTACTTGCAGCAGTGGCGCCAATTCCGTTTTCAATAACCGAAACCTGCGATGTAGTCATTCCCCCGTTGAGAGTAAGGGTGTTGTTGCTTATTGTAACATTAGCGCTGACACCTGACTGGGCATAAATACCTCTGAGGGTTGAGGCATGGTTGACACCTGATCCATTATTATTATTGATGATATTATAAGAGATATTAACCCCCCACTGGTTTGTTGCCCTTACGGCTGCTGCCGGGTTGGTGGCACTGGCAGCACCACCGTAATTCAGGATAGAATTTCCGGTTGCAGGGGCTGATCCACCGACGTCATTGCCGGTATCACCCAGGGTAAAAGGAGTGGTGGCAGCGTATCCGTATAATACGATCCCGTAATTGCAATTCTGCAGCGTATTGCTGTAAAACATATTGTAAGAATTGGTCCCTTCCGGAACTGTTGGTGTAAGTGTTGTGGTTTGAGCTGCAACAGTTGCGTTTATAACATTGATAGCCTTTGAACCTTCTGCTGAAGGTCCGCTGCCGGAAGCATTATTGGTCCTGTTTAATGTGACAACACAGTTTTTAATGGTATTGTACTGGCAACCGTTGTCAACGGCGGCTTTGAACAAGGCATAACCATACTCCATCGTTGCCGGGTTAGCGGCGTTCGGGTCATAAAGATCGATACCGTCGATGGTCACATAATCAGAACCTACCAGGTTCCAGATACCATCCTGAACGGCGGATGCAGGTGTATTTGCCCCGGCATTGGCTGTGATCAGCGGATTTGCTCCTGCCCCGCTTTTCTGAAAAATGACAGGGTTGGCCACTGTACCGGTCGCCGTCAGTGAGATCACTGCCGTGATGGTTTCGGTATGGCCGGCTGCCACGTTGAATGTGACCCCGCCGGAGCCTACACCCACACTGTTCAGGGCTGCAACGGCGGCCTCAATGGTTGGGTAATCACCGGGAATGGTTTTAATCCCGGTCAGCTGCCCGAAGGTAAATTGCATTACACACAGGCTTAGTGTCAAGAGTACTAATTTTTTCATAATTGTTAGGTTTACGGGTTATTAGAAATGCGGCAAAACTGTATCTGGGAAAGCAATGATATGCCGTAATAAATGAAATGTGAGCGGCTTACAAATAAAATCTACCCAAATTATCCATAAATTTAATGAAATTAATCTGTTAAAAGCAAATTATATCTTTAGCAAGGATAAGATTTTCTGTAATCTGTTGATTTCCTTTGTCGCTAAAAATTAAAAAGATCGGTATTCAATGAAGGAAAATTATGAAATTGTATTATTTTTACATCTCATCTCATCCTAAAAAGACTATGCATCTCTCAAAAATAGTTCTCGTAGCCTTCCTTCTATTCGCTGCATTTTCCTTATCTGCACAAAAGCAGGCGAATTACTGGTATTTCGGCGAATATGCCGGGTTGAATTTCGGAATGGGCATCCCCATTGCCCTTACCGACGGCGCCCTCAACACAGGTGAGGGGTGTTCCTCAATTTCCTCATCTACCGGAAACCTCCAGTTTTATACCGACGGCCGGTTTGTTTATGACCGCAACAATGACCAGATGCCACACGGGAGCGGGCTCCTAGGCCACTCATCCAGCACGCAGTCAGGGATCATCGTTCCCAAACCCGCCAGTACTACCCAATTTTACATCTTCACTGTAGACGCCTATGACAATGGCCTTGCTAATGGCTTATGTTATTCCCGTGTGGATATGACCCTTAACGGTGGCCTTGGTGATGTTGTCACTTCTGAAAAAAATATTTCTTTGCTCCCATACACCTGTGAGAAAGTTACTGCCGTCGGACATGACGACGGGATTTCCATCTGGGTGATTACCCACCAGTGGGGCTCCGATGCTTTCTATGCCTATAAAATTACTACAACCGGCGTAGAACTTACCCCGGTTATCAGCCATGCGGGGCAACCCCTGATCGGTGACCAGCAGGCATCAAAAGGTTATATCAAAGTATCCCCCGACGGCTCAAAAATAGCCATGGCCAATAATACCGCATTTGAAGTCGGGATCTTCAATTTCAATAATGCCAGCGGAACTGTGACACATATCGTGACGGATGAAAATTTCATCAACCCGGGGGGGAACGATCCCGGCGGTCCTTATGGCGTCGAATTTTCGCCAAACAGCCACTTGCTCTATATCGGCGAATGGAAAGAAAACAGGAGGATCAGCCAGTACGATGTGTCAACGAGCGATCCTGGTGCAATCCTCGATTCAAAAGTAATCGTGGCACAGGTCGGACAGAATTCCAATCCTATCGGTGCGCTGCAGCTAGGGCCCGATAACCGTATGTATATCGCCAGGCGCGACAGTCCCTACCTCTCCAGGATCAATTCACCCAATACGGCCGGCGTAGATTGCGATTTTGTGGATAATGCCACTAATCTTGGAGGGCGGCAATGCACCTATGGCCTCCCTCCTTTCATCCAGTCATTCTTCTACCTTTCAGCAGATTTTTACTGGGATACGCCAACCTGCGACGGCACCCCGGTCAATTTCTATACCAGCGCTTCAGATACCCCCGATTCCGTACTCTGGAATTTTGGTGATGCAGCTTCTGGCCCTGATAACGAATCAACCCTGTTAAATCCTTCTCATTTGTATCCCACTACCGGCACTTACTGGGTGACCCTGGTTGTTTATCTGTATGGCGTGGCGAAAAACAGCTTTCATATCATCGTGGTGAATGATCCACCGGAAATGACGCTGATCAATGATACTACTATTTGCGCCTATGAGCCTTTCTACCTGGATGCCGGTCCCGGTTATGACGGATACTTATGGCAGAACGGAGAAACTACCCAGACAATCCTCTGTGAAACCTCGGGCACTTATTGGTGCCAGGTTACCGGTGATGGGGGCTGCACGGATACCGATTCCGTTGAGCTTGTAATTAACCCGGTTCCGGACGTCAGCGCCGGAAGCGACCAGACCATTGCCAATGGCACATCTACACTCCTCGAAGGATCACTGACGGGTGGTTCCGGAAACTTTACCTACGACTGGCAGCCCGCTGCATCCCTGGTTAATCCCAATGTGCTGCAGCCAACTACGATCAATATGACCGGCACGACGCTATTCACCCTTACGGTTACGGATAACCAGGGTGGCTGCATAGACTCCGACCAGGTCCTGATCACGGTGCTGGGCGGCGCGCTCAGCTGTAACCCAACGGCAGATCCGCCGGCGATTTGTATCGGCCAGCAAAGCCAGCTCATGGCCATTCCTTCCGGCGGCTCCGGTAATTACACCTACACCTGGACCTCCACGCCTTCCGGATTTAATTCTGACCTCGCTAACCCGGTAGTCAATCCTATCATCAATACAACCTACCACGTGGAACTTTACGACGGGTACAGCACCGTGAACGCAAATGTGACCCTCACCGTCAACCAGCTTCCTTTGCCCAACGCGGGCCCTGATATAACCATACCCTTCGGTACTTCAACAGTATTAAACGGCAGCGCCACTTACGGTTCCGGTAACTATTACTACCTCTGGGAACCCACTTACCTGCTGGTCAACCCTTATGTTGCGCAGCCAACAACGGTAATTTTAAATGCCACAAGCCTGCTATCTTTTTCTGTAATCGATTCAGAAACCGGGTGTGTTTGTGCAGAGTCGGATGAAATGCAGGTCATTATTACGGGAAATGCCCTGAGCGTTAACCCGGAAGCCCAGCCGGATACAACCTGCTCGGGCGGATCCGTGCAATTGTATTCACTGGCAAGCGGCGGTTCAGGACTATATGAATATTACTGGACTTCAATCCCGGCTGGATTTACCTCGACAGAAGCCAACCCGGTCGTCCAACCGCTGGTAACAACCTCCTACAATGTTTCAATCACCGACGGTTATACCTATGTAAATGGATCAGCCACAGTTGTCGTTCATCCTTCGCCTGTGGTCGATATTGGGCCTGACGGGACCGTTTGCGTGTTCGACACCCTTATGCTCGATGCAAATACCGGTATTACAGGGACTACCTACATCTGGTCGAACGGGTCAACCGATCAATCAATCATGGTAGGAACTACAGGCATTGGTTTTGATGTAAAGTATATAACCGTAACAGCTACCACTCCTGATGGTTGCGAAATTACTGCAGAGCGTACGATCGTTTTTGATTTTGCCGCCTGCACCGGGATCGATGAACCTGGCAATGAAAGCGATTTCGCAATCTTCCCAAATCCGGGCAATGGGACACTCCGAATTGAAAATAAATCCGGGATCCAAAAATGCCAGGTTTCGGTCAATGATATTTTTGGCAGGGAAATTATTAAGAACCGGGAAATCGAATTTAATCCTTCGACCAACTCCTGTAACTTCGAACTGGGGTCCTATCCGCCCGGAATCTACCTCGTAAGGTTTACAGCCGACGGACAGGAACTGGGTGCTGTGAAGTACTTGCTGAAATAGTCTTCAGTCGTCAGTCGTCAGTAGTTAATTATTTGGTGAACAGAAGACAGAAGACTGAAGACAGAAGACTGAAGACAGAAGACTGAAGACAGAAGACTGACGACTGACGACTGAAGACTGAAGACTGATGAACCGCCCGACCCTCCTGCTCTTCCTCCTCACCTGGCTGGTGATTAATACCCTCCAGGCTTATTTCACCGGCCTTTTCAATGATGAAGCCTACTATTATTTTTATTCGCGCGACTTGGCCTGGGGTTATTATGACCATCCGCCGATTATCGCATTACTGATCAGGGCTGGATACGGGATTTTCCAGAATGAACTTGGTGTCAGGCTGTTTTCTGTCTTACTCCCGCTGGGTACAATAATGATCATCCATAAAGCAGCCAATGTAAAAAATGAGCTGCTGTTCGCGGTTCTTTATTTTTCTTTTCTTGCCTTCCAGATCACCGGGTTTTTAGCCATTCCTGACACTTTCCTGCTGTTTTTCACCGCTTTATTCTTCCTGGTTTATAAAAAGTATAGCCTTACCTACAGCCTGTACGACGGGCTCATCCTTGGTATTGTGATGGCAGGCATGTTTTACAGTAAATACCTGGGGATCTTCATCGTTTTCTTTACTGTTTTGTCAGATGTCAGGCTATTCAGGAAAAAGTCGTTCTGGCTGGCCGTGGCCGTTACTACGGTATTATTTCTCCCCCACCTGCTCTGGCAATACCGGAATGATTTTCCTTCATTCTACTATCATATGCTGGAAAGAAGCCATGATGAATCGTTCAGATGGGCCAATTTCGGGGAATATATCGTTGGGCAGCTGGGGCAGGTCAATCCAATACTTTTCATCCCCGTAATCTACCTGCTTTTCAGTTTTAAGCCCGGTAATCCTTATGAGCGCTCCGTGAAATTTTCGGCCCTCGGATGCCTTTTCTTTCCATTTCTTATGATGATGAAAGGCCGGGTGGAGGCCAACTGGACAATGGCCGGCATGATCCCGCTGTTTATCATCGCTTTTAAAATGTTTGAAAACCGCCCTTCTTTCCACCGTTTCATATATATTACCGGGATTGTGACAACAATGCTGATCATCCCGGCAAGGGCTCTACTTATCTATGATTTTCTCCCGGATCAATATAGTAAGATGATAAAATTGGATAACAGCGGCTGGGAAGAATTCTCTGAAAAGGTCAGCCTGCTTTCAGGTGATCGTCCGGTGGTTTTTGTCGGTTCGTACCAGGGGCCTTCGCAATATATTTTCCAGACCGGGAAAGAGGCATTTGCCTTTAATAATGCATTATACCGGAATAACCAGTTCGATCTTGAGAATATTGAGGAAGGCCTTCAGGGTAAGGATGTAATGATCATCATCAATAAAAGTAATCTCACTGTTAAGGATAAACAGGAGTATGGCCTTGAACAGACCGATAGTATCCGGTTTCCAACCGGGAAATTTCGCTATATCCTGAACGACACAAATTATCATACTTACAATTTCCTTAAGGCTGAAGTCTTACTTGATGAATATGAGATAAATGCGGGTGAAATCATTGAAATTCCCGTTAGAATAGAAAACCCGGGCGTCAGGCCTGTGGATTTCAACGATGCGGCCCCCGCAAAGACGATTTTATGCTGTTACTTCCTAAAGAAAGGTAAACCGGTGATTTTTAAAGAGGTAGAAGATATTTCCGGTACTAAAATAACTGATGAATACCGGACTTCTTTCAAAATTCAGGCTCCGGATGTACCGGGAACTTATTATCTTAAAATATCCATCAAAAGTGGGTGCCTTCCTCCGGGCATTAACAGCAGGCTGATCAAAGTAAAAGTCAGGTAAGAAAAATTTTTTTAGCCATCTTTGTCAGAGTTAAATATATTTTATCTTTGAAGCACGAAATACCAATTAATAGTGCACTTCCAATTGTAAAAATTAATCCTGTCCAATAAGATTCCCAAATTTTTTATTAATCCTTTTATTTTTTCCACATGAACATTTTTATTGCAAAACTCAGTGCCAACACTACGAGTGAGGATTTGAGAACGTTATTTTCAGAGTACGGTGAAGTCGTTTCCGCGAATGTAATTTTCGACAAGATGACCGGAAGGTCAAAAAGATTCGGATTTGTTGAAATGAAGAACGATGATGAAGCAAACAAAGCCATCAACGAGCTGAATGAATGCGAATACGATAACAGCCAGATCGTCGTTAAAAAAGCCAGGCCCGCAACTGAAGGCCCAAGGCCCCCAAGACGCGAATTCAAAAGATATTAATCTTTTTAGGTAATCCCCAGCTTATTTAATGCACTATCTACGCAGGGCGGCAATTTCAGCTACTGCCTGCACAGCTTTTTCGATGTGCACATCTGTATTGAAAGGGCCAATGCTCATGCGAACGGTGCCATTAAATTTTTCAGTGCCTAAGATCTTATGGACCAAAGGCGCACATTGAAATCCTGTACGGCAGGCTATGTTATAGTCAACATCCAGCATCGTGCCGACATCAAATGGCGACATGCCATCGACATTAAAACTTAGAACAGCGTTCTGATTTTCAGGGTCTTCAGCACAATAAACCGTAACACCGCTTATTTGCTGAAGGCCCTTTCTTAAATGGTCCCATAAATGGATCTCACGGGCGTGGAGATTATCAATCCCCTGCTCGGTCAGCCACCTTACACCTGCATTCAGTCCGGCAATCCCTACAGTATTCAGCGTACCGCATTCCAGCCGGTAAGGGTACTCCTCCAGGTGGGATTCCTGCGCCGACCTGACCCCGGTCCCACCATAACGGGTAATCCTCACCGGGACATTGTCCATAACATACGATCCTCCAATGCCTGTTGGGCCGAGCAGGCATTTATGTCCGGTAAAAACCAGTACATCAATTCCCATCGCCTTCATATCAATCCGGATGATGCCTGCACTCTGGCTGGCATCGACCACAAAAAACACACCGGCTTCCTTACAGATCTTACCGATCTCTGCGACAGGCTGCACAGTCCCGATCACGTTGGAGCTGTGATTGACCACCACCATTTTCGTATTCTTCCGTATTGCCTTCCGGATATCGTCGGGATTGACATAACCCTTGCTGTCAAAGGGCACATGGGTAACGTCGATGAGACCATCCATCTTCATGTGATAAAGCGGGCGAAGGACCGAATTGTGCTCGAGCATGGTCGTAACCACATGGTCCCCTTTTTCAGCAAGGCCCTGCAGGATCAGGTTAAGCGAGTCACTGGCATTATGACTGAATGTTAAACGGTTAGGGTCTGTCCCGTTGAACAGCTCCATTAAAAGCTTACGGGTATTGTGTATGATTTCTTCTGTATGGATGGCAGCATCAAAGCCCGACCGGCCTGGGTTCACCCCATATTTCCGGTAGAAACTTTCCATATAATGGTAGACAATTTCCGGCTTTGGAAAAGTTGTGGCAGAATTGTCAAGGTAGATCATTTTTCATGAAAATATTAAGGGAGTGGTAAGCTAAACACAACCATCGGGTTTGGGAAGACCTGCCACACGACAGGCGCCCCGTGCCGGACCCAGCGGAAAAAGTTCATAGACATCCCTGAGACGTAAACCGGTTTCGTGGCAAAGGATACGGATCATCGGAGCAACACCTTTTTCTTCATAATTTTTACGGATGAAATTCACAATAGCCCAATGATTGTCAGTCATCTCGGAAATCCCGTCGTAGCGCGCGATAAGCATAGCCACCTCCTTGTTCCAGCTTTCCGGATCGGCAAGAAATCCGTCGCCATCGACCTCAAATAACTTTCCTTCTATTTCTATTGTGGGCATTGAAATATAATGTTGAATGTTGAATGTTGAATGTTGAATGTTGAATTTTGAATTAGGGAGTTTTATTAAGTTTTTCTTTTTCTTCTTCTTCAAATTTTTCTACGATTTCATCTTCCGTCATATCTGAATCGGGCAAGACAAAATCGGGGCACATCCAGAGTGACTTCCGGGTAATGTACCGTAAACAGCTTTTCCATTTTTCCTCTGTCTCACAATAATCAGCAAAGTATTTGTCCTTCTTTGCGCTATCGGGCACTACCACGTCAGTTGTTACCAGCCGGCATCCTCCGTAATTCGGGCAGATTTTAGCCATAAATTTTTAATAGAGGACGAAATTAGTAAAAAAGATCATAATTAAACTGTTAAACTGTTAAACTGTTAAACAGAAGACAGAAGACAGAAGACTGAAGACTGAAGACTGAAGACTGAAGACTACCGCTCGCGGTACGTCCTACCCATCGTTCTGTTTACCAGGGCAGCAGAAATGGATCGAGGTAAAATCCTGGTGAGCAGGAAGTAAGTTATCTTGTTGGTCAGGCCGGGAATGATGATGATGTCTTTTCCAAGGCGGTTTAAGGCGATGGCTGCGACCCTTCCAGGCTTCATAACAGAAGGCCTGATGAAGCCATATGAAGGATTTGTACCAAGATATCCCGGGGTGGCGGTCGCACCGGCACAAACAGCCCCCACATCTATGTTATAAGGTTTCAGTTCGAAAGATAAAGCCTCTGCAAGGGCAAGATTGAAGGCCTTGGTCCCGGAATAAGCCGCCACTAACCGGGTGCCCCATAAACCGGCCAGGGACGACATCAGCAGGATGCCCCCGGGTTTACCGGATTTACATAGGTAATTAGCAAATGCATGGACCAGTTTCAGCGGGGTTTGCGTATTTATTCGAAGATAAAGATCAAGTTCACCCGGCAAAGCATCCAGGAAAGGTTTGACCCGGCTGTATGCGGCATTATAAATGAGCAGGCGGCACTCCAGGCTGGCAATCACTTCCATCAGGGTTTCAGTGGCATGTTCCTGCGCCAGGTCCAGGATCAATTGACGGGTTGTAATATGGTAGTCTTTTTCAAGCTTTTCTGCAAGAAATGTCATTTCTTTCGCCTTCACATCCACCATGATCACATTCATTCCCCGCCTGGCCAACTCATCGCAATAGGCCGCCCCGATACCTTCAGCGGCGCCTGAAACCATTGCCCATTGACTATATCTTGTCGGAAAGTCAGTCATGTTAATTTTTTTCTATCTTTACCCGCCGTTGCGATATCCTGCAATGATAATGAATTCTTTCAGAATGAGAAAATTGCTTTTTGCATTATTATCAGTCATAAAAAAAATCAGGAAATTCAGGCAAAAGCTGGGCGGTGTAAAAGAAGAAGATATCAGTGCCAGGCGGATCACTACAGGCACATCTTGGGATGAATTCTGCGACCAGCTAAAGCTTGCAGGGGCCAGCCTGATGTATCCCGGCACGCCACAGGATGCCTTCCAGCAGGCTGAAGGCGTACGCTACCTGACACGCCTCACCCGTGCCGGCCTCGAAGCTTTCGTTGAATATAACGACCCGGCTTTCCCGGTCTTGCGGAGAATGGTGCATGAAACGGTGAAAATGGGGGCCGATAACCCGGATAACCTCTATATGAATGCCCAGATCAGCGGGCAGTTTGAATACAGGGTAACAGGAAAACGCAACACCATCGATTACATCGGCTTTTTTACACAAAACGGGAATTACGGCACCACCGGCGGTCTTGCCCCCTGCGGAAAACTGGAGAACAATGAACTTCAGTGCGAAGCCGACGGCAGTTTCGAGATCATCCTCAGTAAAAATCCAAAAGGGAAAAACTGGCTGAAGATCGAAGAGGATTCTTCCCTTTTCATGGTTCGACAGACATTTCTTGACAGGGGCACTGAAATCGCGGCGGATGTAAGAATAGAAAACCCCGATGGCCGGAAAGCCCCTGATAACATCACGGCAGTACGCGTTGATGAAGGCCTGAAAACAGCTTCGATGTTCGTTGCCGGTGCCTCGCTGCTTTTCGCACGCTGGGCGAAGGGGTTCAAAGAACATACCAACCGGCTCCCCCTGTTCGACCCGGCGGTTTCCAATGCAGCTGGCGGCGACCAAAGCATAATTTATTACCACAGCCACTGGAAGCTGGCTGCCGGCGAGGCATTGCTTATCGAGGTGATACCTCCTGCCTGCGACACCTGGAACTTCCAGCTGAACAACTACTGGATGGAATCGCTGGATTACCGCTATTTCAGGATTTGCATCAATAAAGCGGGTGCGGTTTACGAGAAAGACGGCTCGCTTAAAGTGATCGTATCGCATGAAGACCCCGGCCATCCGAACTGGATTAATACCTGCGGTCACACGGAAGGGACGATGTGCTGGCGCTGGTACCGCCTGAAAGAAGGAGCTGAGCAGGTCGAGCCGGCCTGCAGCGTGGTTAAACTAACCGATCTGAAAAGAAAGTGAAGAACGAAATCATTATAAAATCCTCGCATTACGGGCATAAGCCCTGGTGGTTCAAAACGCTGAACATTGCGTGGAAAGCGACCTATCCTTTAGGCACCTGCCCGAATCTCGACAAAGACAGCCTGATCAAAGCCGCACGTAAAACCACCGGCTTGCATGACCTGGGAAAGGATTTCTGGGACGAGCCACTCGACAGGTTATTGAAGTCGATACGTGAAGAAGCCCAGCTCCATCCCATCGGATCCTTCATCACGCGCCAGCGTATGCTTGGCTTGCTGAGCATCCGGCTCAGGGCAGAGGCGCTGTTCAGGAAGTACCCTGATATCCTGGAGCAGCCGGTATTGCCGGCCTGGGTAATCCTTGGGCTACAGCGAACCGGAACGACCAAACTGCACCGACTTCTGGCTGCCGATGACCAACACCGGGTCCTGCTGAGCTGGGAAGCGATCAACCCGGCCCCGATTGGAAACCGGAACGGAAAGCAGGATAAAAGGATCGGCATCGCAAAGACAAGCGAGCGGGCGCTGAGACTTATGGCGCCGGGATTTTTTGCCATCCATCCCGTTGAATTCAATGCCCCGGAAGAGGATATTTTATTGCTTGACGCCACTTTTCTCAGCACTACCCCTGAAGCCACGATGAATGTGCCTTCGTATGCAGAATGGCTGGAAAAAACAGACCAGGGGCCGGCCTATGCCTACTTTGTAAAGCTTCTGAAGCTCCTTCAATGGCAGAGGCCCGGCACGAGATGGATACTAAAATCGCCGCATCACCTGGAGTTTACCGACCAGATTGACCGCCACTTCGGGGAGGTGCATTTCCTGTGGACACACCGCGAAGTGACTGAATGCATCCCCTCTTTCATCAGCATGGCAGCCCACAGCCGGGTGATCTTCAGTAATGAGGTCGACGCGAACCAGGTGGCACGCCACTGGATACGCAAGACGGGGTACATGCTCCGGAAAGGGCTGGAATACAGGGAAAAGAACCAGCATAAGAACCAATTTACCGACATCTTGTATGAAGACCTGAGGGATTCGGCGCCAAATGTGCTGACTAATATTTACAACCTCGACGGCGGGATGACGCCGGAGCTACTATCACGCTTTGAACGGGTGGAGAAGGAAAATCCCATGAGAAAATACGGGATACATGAGTATAATCTTGAGGATTTCGGGGTCGGAAATGAGGATATTCTAAAAGAAACTGTTAATTACCGAGACTTTCTAAGTAAAAAAACCGTGTTGTTAACTCACAGTCCTGCTTAATGTTTACCGCTGAGGCGCTATGGCGCTAATTAATTACAAATATGTCAAAGAAGCAAAAAAGCAATTACAAGAACCCGGTGAGTGCAACCTGGGAAGGGATCAGGGCGGTATTTGCGAAACAGGTGAACGCCGGCACGCTGGGTGACGATGAGCGCCTGGAAGGAAAGACTGTCATGGTCGACGGGGCCAGCTCGGGGCTGGGGTTTGCGGTTGCTACACAGATGGCGCAGCGCGGGGCTCGCGTGATCATGGCCTGCCGGAGCGGGATACCCGGAAAGGGGGAAGAGGTGAAGAGGAGGACCGGCAACCGGAATATTGAGATGATACACGTGGATTATTCCGATTCGCGTTCGATCGATGAATTGGTAAAAACCGTCAAAGAGCGCTATGCCCCGTTGGATATTGTCATCAGCAATGCCGCGATGGTGCCGCGCCATAGCCGCAAGACGGCCCAGGGGCTGGAAGAAATGTTCATGGTGAATTATCTTTCCAAATTCATCATGATCAATGGCCTGATCAGGGAAGATTGTTTTAATCACGCGGGCGAAAGGAAACCCAGGATAGTATTTGTTTCTTCAGAAAGCCACCGCCATCCGCCGGAATTCAACTGGGACGCTTTCGGTGTTTATAAAGAATACAGCATGAACAAGACCGTTGAATATTACGGATATTACAAATTGCTGCTTACCACTTTCACTTACGAGCTCTCCCGGCGGTTGCAGGCGAATGGCAAGAAACCGGTTTCGGTATTTGCCCTTTGTCCCGGGCCGGTGAACTCCAACATTGCAAGGGAAGCGCCGGGCGTTTTTCAGCCTTTAATGAAGCTGGTCTTCGCCATGTTCTTCAAATCCCCGCGGGAAGCGGCCGAGCCGGTGCTCTATCTTGCCATCTCCAGAGACCTGGAAGGAAAGCCATATGATTACCTCTTTAAAATGTCGAGAAAAGAGATCGACGATATGGCGGCGGATCCTGAGAACGGAAAGAAGCTGTGGAGAATGTCGGAGGAGCTTGTTTTAACACTGACAGGTCTTCCTTCGTCAGACGCTGTCAGGTTAGTTTGATTGCCGGAATATTCACTTGCCTTTGTTTTCAATTTCCTTCAACATCTTAGAATAATCCCCCAAAGCAAGCTTTATGCTTGAAATAATGATATCCGGGTCGTCCCTCTGAATAAAATGTCCGGAGTTCGAACAATAAAAAAATTTCCCATACCGGAGCGGATTTATTAGTTCGAGCCAGCTCTCCATCTTTATATCATTGTTAATCCTGAACATTTTTTCATGATCATATAAAGAAGCTGATTCTTCATACACTATAGGATAGCCGCCAGCCATGATAAAATGAACAGGCACATCGGGCAAGGGGTTTTGGTTGCATAATTTAAAGCCTGTCCGGGCAAATTCTCGTTGGGCTTTCATTTCTTCTACCACAAACTTAGGCCCCTGGTCTATAAATTCATCGGCCGATTTGTCGTATTCGCCGAAAAGGGAATCAATCTGGTGTTGTGTTAACCCTATTTCCCTGTAGGGCGACCTTTCGCCTGCTTTTTTGACAAAGTCATGGGGATCAACAAAAATTAACCCGGCAATTTCTTCAGGGTGAAATGAAGCAAAGTACCTGATAATAGCGCCACCCCATGAATGTCCAACAAGAAGGTAAGGGGGTTGCAACCCTTTTTGGAGAAGTAATGGCCGGAGAATCTCAGTAATATGATCAATAGTCGGAACCTGGTTATCATCTTCGGAACCTCCGATCCTGGGCCGGTTATAGGCGAAAGTAGCATTTCCCTTTGATACTTCGTTAATGATCGGGAGCCAATACTCGAAGTCGGTGCCCCTGCCATTTTCAAAAACAATGACCGGCTTGCCTTTTTGGTTGTTTTCCATTCCATAAGTCACCACTTCAACCTTGAATCCATTTACTGTCAGTAACTCCAGGCCGGGAAATGCTTTCTTTTTATTCGCCTGGACTATTTCAAGCAAGGGTTCCCACCTGCTGTCGCTGTATAACGAGGTTAAATCGGGATCTGCTGTGATGTGCCCGATATTTGTGTAGTTCATCACTGTCGCAATATAATACAAGTTGAAAAAAGCGCTGTCGGGATAGTTCGCTAAAGCCCATGAACAGGCAGCATTATAGCGGTGGTTCATAGGTATACCGGAACCATTCGCTTTAAATGCCTCTGAAAATGCAAAACCAGATTTCTTATAATCTTTTACCTGGTACAGAGAATCTGCCTGGCGGATAAGTGCATCATAATTATGGACATTTGTCTGACCAAATAACAAGGCTGTGCAAAATAAAAAGCTTAAAATAAACGGGATCGTTTTCATATCTTTTATTTTTAGTCTTTAAAACTACAATGAGCGTTGTTTTCAGTCCGTTCGGCGCAGGGTAAAGGTAGAGGGAATTTCTGCAAGATGCAAGGGGATCCCCGTTTTCGTCGGGATGACGGTGGTAGCGGTTAAAAACATCGAAAATCATTTTCTGTCTTTCCAACCATCGATCCTGATCCGCACCTCTTCTCCCGCGATGCCGCGGAACGAGCGGTTCATGATCTCATTGCCATCGGCATCGACCTCCACTTTGCCCCAATCGCCACGGGTGACTTTATATTCCGATTCCCAGCTGTTTGCGAGCGGCACATCTATGTAATGCTTACCGTCAGGGCCTTTGATGAACATCCAGTACCGGCTACCGGGATCCCAGCCGTTTATATTAGAGGCAAGGTAGAAAACGGAATTTTCAGGAGTGCTTTCGGGAAGAGAATCAATAATTATGGTAATACTGGGACAATCAGGCTTAGGCAGATCGTTCCAGCTCCGGACCGAATCATGGATAATTTCTGCTTTTCCGTAAAATACCGACCTGTTTTCAATTTCAAAACCACAGGGGTCTTTCTCAACCGTGCTCCAGTCGCCCCGCGTGAATTTGTATTCAATCTCCCCGATGCCTTTAGGCAGCTTTATTTCTAAAACAGAATCGCTGTTCGGCCGCATGATAAATTTGGGATCGCCCGGGTCCCAGTTATTGAAATTCCCGGAAATGTAAATGTTCTCGGATGGTGGCGTATTGGCAGGCAGACCGCCAAGCCTCACCGTCATGTCGTAGCAACCAGCTAACAGCACGAGCAGGGGGAGGAAGAGGAGGACCTTATGTTTTACTACCGTTTTCATGTAAATTCCAAATTCCAAATTCCAAATAAATTCAAAACTTCAAAACCTCAAAACCACATCACTTCACCACCCCACCACTTCAC
>CAYJNJ010000090.1:0-20122 GCA_964371595.1 uncultured Bacteroidales bacterium
GTGTAAGCGTCAGTGAAACCAGGGCTGAAACGAGGATGGTACCTGCCACGACCATCCCGAACTCGCGGAAAAGCCTTCCTGTCAGCCCCTGCAGGAAGATGACGGGAAGGAAGACGGCGGCAAGTGTGACAGTAGTGGAAAGAATGGCAAAGTAAATTTCTTTCGACCCTTTATGTCCCGCTTCCATCGGGGTCATTCCGCTTTCAACCTTATGGTAGATGTTTTCCAGTACAACAATAGCATCGTCCACCACCAGCCCGGTAGCAAGGACGATTCCAAGCAAAGTCAGGATGTTGATGGAAAAGCCTGCGATGTACATGATAAAAAATCCGCTGATCAGCGAGATGGGGATGGCGATGACCGGGATCAGCGTGGTGCGCCAGTTCCTCAGGAAGATAAATATGACAAGGACGACAAGGCCGAAGGCGATCAACAGGGTGTCGAACACTTCGGTGATTGCATTGCGTATTGTCTTCGTGGTATCGATAGCGATTCCAAATTTGATATCTGATGGCAGGTCGATTTTAATTTGCTCGATGCGCTTATACAGCTCGTCGGCAATTTCGATCTGGTTGGCGCCGGGCTGGGGTGTAATAGCCACTCCCACTAAAGGGAGACCATCGTTACCTCGCATGATGCTGCGCTCGTTTTCAGGGACCATCACTGCATGGCCCACATCCCTGAACCTTACCAGGGTGCCGCCCGATTCCCGGATGATCATATCGTTGAATTCTTCCGGGGTAGTCAGCCTTCCTAACGTGCGGATCGTCAGCTCGGTGCGGTAGCCTTCCACGCGGCCTGAAGGAAGCTCTACATTTTCGCGGTTCAATGCATTCCTGATGTCGACCGGGGTAAGATGGTAACTGGCCAGTTTAGCCGGGTCCATCAGCAGTTTGATGGAGAATTTCTTTTCGCCCCAGATCCTGATCTCGCTCACGCCAGGGATGGTTTGAAGCCTTTCCTTGAAGACATTGGTGGCAAAATCGGATAGCTCCATCATGTTCCTTGTATTGCTCTGCAGCATAAGGACGAGAATAGGGCTGGCATCGGCGTCAGACTTGGTGATGACGGGAGGATCGGTATCTGGCGGAAGGCTCCGGATGGCGCGTGAAACCCGGTCGCGGACATCGTTGGCTGCTGCTTCCATATCCACACCAAGCTCAAATTCTACGGTGATATTGCTACGCCCGTCGCTGCTGACGGATGTCAGCGAGCGGATACCTGCGATCCCGTTGATCGATTCTTCTAGCGGTTCGGAGATCTGCGACTCGATCACGTCGGCATTGGCTCCGACATAGGAGGTAGACACGGTGACCACCGGCGGATCGATGCTGGGAAATTCCCGTATACCGAGGAAAGTGTACCCGATCAGGCCGAATAAAACCAGCAGGATAGAGATTACCGTGGCGAGTACCGGGCGGTTTATGCTTAATGAGGAAATGTTCATGTGGCCGTGTTTTGTAGCTTATTTGCTTCCCGCAACACGGGGTTTGACACTCATTTGTTCCCGGACCTGCAGCAGCCCGGAAAGAATGACCGTATCCATCGGCTGTATCCCTTCGGTGACCTGTACTTCATTTTCGGTGCGGATACCGGTGGTAACATAGGTTGAAACCGCTTTTCCATTCCTGCTGACAAAGACTTTCTCACCCCTGATATCAGGAATAAACGCATCGGAAGGCAGCACGATGGCAGCGGGTATTTTTTCAAGGATGATGTTCACTTTAGCGAAAGCCCCGGGAGTGAGTATTCCGCCAGGATTCGGGCAGCGGGCGCGGACATTGGAGGAACGCGTCGAAGGATCGATCCTGGATTCACTGGCATAGACCTGGCCGGTGAAACTGCTGTCAATCCCATCGATTGTGAACTGGATTTCCATATTTTGATTGATATGGCTGATATATTTTTCAGGGACGCTGAAATCTATCTTTACCGGGTCAGTTTGTTGCATTCGCGCGATAAGGGTTGATGAAGAAATATAACCGCCCGGGCTGGCGTACCGCAAGCCGATTCGGCCGCTGAACGGGGCGTAAATGCTTGTTTTATCAATCTGTGCCTTTATCAGCTCGATCTCTGCCTGGATCACCCCGAGCTGGCTGCGTGAAATATCAAGCTCTTCCTGGCTGACCGCTTTCAGCTCCAGAAGTTTTTCCTTACGGTAAACATCATCCCTGGCAAGTTTCTCATCGAGGATAAGTTTCTTGAGCCCCGCCTGCAGTTCGCTGTCGTTTATCTTCACAAGGAGTTCACCTTTTTTTACCGATGATCCTTCCTGAAAATTGATCGACATGATCCTGCCCGGGACTTCCGCCCTGATTTCAACTTCTTCATTGGCAAGTATGTTTCCGGTTGAAAAGATCTTGTTTTCCAGCATTTTCGGTGAAACAACAACGGCATTCACCTCAACCGGCGGTGGAGCTGACGATTGTTTAGAGGATTCCGTCTTTTTTTGAGAGCAGGCAGAAATTATAATGAAGGTTACGGCCAGAAGCAAGTAAGCCGGTATCCGGAAATAATTATGCATGGTAAAACAGTTATCAATTCAAAAGGAGCGTGTAAAATTAGGTATTTTCAGTGAAAATACCGGGTTCAAATATACCCTAGTTAAATAGAACATACAAGAGTCCATTGGATTCAAACATTCCAGGATTATTGCATTTTAATGTTCGACCCCGTCCGGGGTCGTGTCTTTTACCGCCATTTGCTTTGCTATAAACATGTGATGCCTATGGCATCAAGGGCATTCGGGTTAATGCCGGGATTTATAAATATGTGATGCCTACGGCATCACGTGCATATGGGTTAATGCCGGGATCTATAAACATGTGATGCCTATGGCATCAAGGGCATTCGGGTTAATGCCGGGATTTATAAATATATGATTCCTACGGCATCAAGGGCATTCGGGTTAATGCCGGCTTAGCACTGAACCCGTAGGGTTCATATATTTATAGCAATGGGGATTATTTTGTGTACCACGACCCCGGATGGGGTCGAACAATTTGAAAAGACATCCATAATCCACACAAATTCAATCATTTAAAAAAAATAATTTTCCGAACCGGGTATATTTTCGAAAAAACCCGATCAACAAATATAATGAACACATTTATTAATCTTTAATTTCTTACTTTATGGCTAACACTTATTCTCAACTCTACGTCCATATCATTTTTGCGGTAAAAAACCGCGATGCCTTGATCCATCCGGATTGGGAAGTTGAATTGTTTAAATATATTACCGGCATCGTCCAAAGTAAAGGACAGAAAATGCTGGCAATTAATGGGACACAAAATCATATTCATTTATTTATTGGCTTTAAACCGGATTGTAGAATTTCAGATCTTGTAAGGGAGATAAAAAAGGCATCTGATAAATACGTCATGGAAAGTCAATTCACGAAGGTTCCTTTCCAGTGGCAGGGAGGTTTTGGAGCATTTTCTTATGCAGATTCCCAACTGGATATTGTGATTAAATACATTTTAAACCAGAAAGAACACCATAAGAGAAAATCATTTCACGAGGAATATTTAGAATTTCTTGAAAAATTCAAGGTTGATTTTGATCCTAAATATCTATTTGATTGGAACGAATAATCGGTTCGACCCCTTCCGGGGTCGTTTCTGGCAGCGCCATTTCCTTAGCTATAAACATGTGATGCCTATGGCATCAAGGAAATTCGGGTTAATGCCGGGATCTATAAACATGTGATGCCCACGGCATCAAGGGAATTCGCGTTAATGCCGGCTTAGCAATGAACCCATAGGGTTCATATATTTATAGCAATGGGGATTATTTTGTGTACCACGACCCCGGATGGGGTCGAACATCAATTCTTTATAAATCTTCTTACGACAACCTCCCCGGCTGCTTCCATCTTCAATAAATATAACCCTTTAGAAAGATTGGAAACATCAATCCCGATAAGCTCTTTGCCGTTAACATCGTAACTTTCACTGCTGATCAACCTGCCTTCCGGATTAAGGATCTTTACATTTACAACAGTGGCCTTTTTAAGACTGATCATCAGATTAGCCACATCTTTTACCGGGTTTGGATAGATGTAAGGAACCGTTTCAAATATCTCAGATTCAGCTATTCCAAGGAAAACGATCTCACTTTCAAGGATCATCATATCGATACCATCGGCAGAAGGATTGACTTCATTAAGGATGATTGTTTGAGGTAATATCGATTTACCGGGGATTTCGGCAAAGATCTCATAAGTTCCGTAAGCAAGATTGGAGAAATTATACGTACCGTCGGTTGACGAATACGTCATGCTGACAGTTTCAGGGGTTTTAAGGACAATAGGGATTCCTGCCGCCCTGCCGCTGTTTTCGATTGAACCGGAAATATTTCCCGGTCCCTGCGGTGCGCTAACAGCTGCCACCAGGTGGATATGGGCATCATCGGTGCTCTGGTTAAGCTCAATAACTGTCGCATCTTCCCAGTGGATGACATCTCCGAAATATGTTGGAAGGTAATCGCCGTAATATTCAGAAGTGGGGCTCGGCTCGGCTTTTACAATGTAGTTTGCTGCCGAAAGCCCGCTGAATTCGTACCAGCCCTCTTCACCTACCATTTCAGCATAAATATCAACGACAATTTCCTCCACCATCTTATACCCGTAAGCAAAGCCTGATTCCAGATGATTTTCCCCGGCAAAGACCCGTCCGACAAGGAAATAATATCCGCTGAGCTCCACATCGAGAATCGAGAAGCCTTCAACGGCAGTGGTATCTTCCACAACAAGTGTCTGGTAATTATTGCGCGAGAAATGAACATTATATTCGCCCGGTTCCAGCGGGAGCTCATAATAGCCATTGTCGTTCGTATAAGTATGGTGCTCTCCGACACTAACGAGGGCATCATTAATGGCGTAACCCGTTGCGGCATCGGTCACATAACCTTTGAATCCTGCCTGGTTTGGATTTGTCACATGCATCACATTATGCAGAATAATATGAGGTAATTCCGGGTGGCTGGTGATGCATTTCAGGTCCTGCTCATAATTACCGGGTCCGAAACCTTCCGAACTGTAAGTTACCCAGATAGTCTCCTGGGTATCAGGAGGAAGAAATAATGATGAAGGCTGAACAATTGTGATAAAATTGTGTGTCATCGTGAACTTTACAGCCAGTTCGGAATGCACATATTCTGCATTATAGACAACCTGCAGCCCTACCGAATGGTCACCTGACTGGAGCCCAACTGTAGCGCTGGTTTTTTCAAAATTTTCACTGACAATCCTGTACTTAATCAGAATTGTCCCATTGACCATCATGATGACCTGGCCTGTGATGAAAGATTCAGTTCCCGGGAAATGTACCATCTTTGTAAACTGAACAATGGTTTTCTCTTCAAAATGTTTAATATATACCTTTGAAATAGCGGTGTCTATTTTAAGATCATCCCAGAACCAGGCAATGAAATCGGTGTAATCATTATTTGTCGGGATAGGGTTATTGGCATAGGGGATGATTTGCTCGTTAAAACTTATAACGCCGTTGGAACTGATCCAGTACAGATTTTTTTCCTGGCCATAATAAGGAAAATCGAACCCCATTTCAAATGGTCCGGCAACCTGGTCATCTCCAAGCCCTTCAACTTCAAAACCGATTTCTGAAATATCACTCCATTCCCAGTCTGGTCCGCCTGGTTCTTCACTGTCGATCCATGAGTAACCAAAGCTGTCGGGGCCGCCAAGGTCCCTTGAAGTATAGCCCGGGAAATAAAATTCCACGGTATCGTCAGTGGCATTGTGAAGCACCGAATGTACAACTGCCGTGCTGTTTGGTGCCAGCGTTGCTTCGAGGGCCGAAGGTTCAAAATAAATTGAAGGTCTCTGACCGGAGAGGTTGAATGTCATCAATAAAAACAACGAGAGAAGGACAACAAGGAGTTTCGTGTAGAGATTTTTCATTATGGCTGAAGTTAATAGTGAATCAAATTGCGAATAACATTCACAAATATAATCAATTATCAAAATATGTCAAGTATAATTATGGTAAATGGCTTATACCCTTCTGCAGACTTGTTATATTTGTTTCCGCTAAACCGGGTTTATGAAAAGGATTAATATTCTCCTGTTTTTTTTATTACCAGCATTCGTATACTCTCAATCTGCCCAGGATATTACGAAAGAAAAGGACAGATATGCGTTTGGGCAGATCTATGCCGGGTTCAGGTATGGCTTTAAAGATACCTACAAACCGCAGGCAGCATTTGAATTTAACCAGGGCATTATCGGCTATTACCACCAGGTAGCCCCTAATGTGAGTGGTAAGATCATGTTTGATGTTACGCGGACTACAAACATAACAAGCATTACAGATTCATCAGGCCAATCAATGACCGTCACCTATTTCGAAGGCAGCAAGTACACGGCATACCTGAAGATGGCCGAGATCAAATGGGATATAAATGATTACCTGGCATTAAGGGTGGGCCAATTGCTGAACACGCAATATCTCACCTTCCAGGACCCTTTCTGGGGATACCGGTATATTGATGTTACTTTCCAGGAAAAATACCGCCTTGGCCAGCCTGCCGATTTTGGCGCCCAGTTCGATGTAAAGGCCGGCAACAAATTCCTGAACCAGTTCTCTGTCGTTAATGGCGAAGGCCCGTTCCGCCACCAGGACGTCAACGGCAAATTCATTTTTTCCGATAACATTCAATACAGCCCGGTGAAGAACCTTACACTGAAACTTTACGGTGACTACGGCCCGGCGATTGATACCGGCGCCGCTTATGGCGATAAATGGGTAGTTTCAGGGTTCGCAGGTTTTAAAGGATATAAAATGCATGTTGGTGCGGAATATGATTTTGTTAATAATTATGGCTGGGAAGAAGGAAGAGATTACAAAGGATTTTCATTTTTCTGGGGATGGAATTTTATCGGGAAATTTGATGTTCTTGCCCGATGGGACCGATTGAAAATCAGCACTTCATCAAAAACTGAGGAGCTGAATTATTACATCGTAGGCTTCCAGTATGAACCCGTGAAGATGTTTACCATGTCGGCTAATTTCCGGTACCTTTCACAAGGGGAACTGCCGTTTGTGTATGCTAATTTCGGACTTAAATTCTAGAGTCTTAAGTCCTCAGTCAAAGGACCAAAGACTGAAGACTAAAGACTTAGGACTTAAAAACCGAGCTAACCACCGGCGGCACCGCCAGCGACACCCCCATCCCTATCGTCCCGGCCTCGGGTGCACCAAATCCGGCAATGGACAGTCCGATACAAACACCCAAACCGATGAACATTGAAGAAAACGCGGCCAGGCGAGTGGTCTTTTTCCAAAATAAACCCCAGATGAAAGGGCCGAGGAATGCAGAACCTATCGCTCCCCAAGACATTGCAAGGATTGTAACTATGGTCGAGGGCTTGAGCAAGGCAAGGATGACCGACAATAGCACGAAGAAAAGGCTGCAAACCCTCATCATCCGTGTAAGGCCTTTGTCGGACATATTTTTATTGATGAAGCCCGACCAGAAATCTTTTGTGAAGGAAGAGCTGGAAATCAGCACCAGGGCAGCCAGCGTCGACATTGAAGCGGCAAGGATGATCAGCAGGATAATTATTGAAAGCGATTCAGGGATAACGCGGGCCAGCATTTCCGGCATCAGCGCATCCACATTCGGTTTTCCGTCGGGCATGAATGCGCCCGGGGCCGTCTCCGGGCTCAGGAAAATCCTGGTTGTTGATCCCAGGAAATAAGCGATCCCACCGATAAGCAGTGCGAAAATGGTGGAGGCAACCATTCCGAAGCGGATTGCTTTCCGGTCTTTGATAGCATAGAATTTCTGCATCAGCTGGGGCATGGCAAATGGGGCTACGCTGGTGAGCAGGATCAGGGAGAGCAATGGCCACCATCCCGGGGGACCCACAGGGGCCGTCAGTTTCGGGTTGATTGCATCCAGCTTTGCGGTGATGGCAGCCAATCCGCCGCCGGCATTGATCGTGTAGCCCGCAAGGATCAGTACACCTGCAGTCATGATGATGCCAAACACGGTGTCCATCATTGCCATCGATTTATATCCTCCTAAAACAATATAAATGGCAGTAAAAACCCCCATGAAAGCAACGGCATGCCAGTATTGCATCCCTTCAAACGAAGACGCGAAAAGGTAGGAAAGCCCGATGAAAACCGCCGCTGAATAAGGGACCAGGAAAATAAAAATGGCGATGGATGCGGTCAGCTTGAGCATCGGGCTGTTATATCTTTTTTCAAGGTACTCGCTAAGGGTATGGACTCCCATTTCAGTCGACATCTTCTTAACTTTCCAGCCCAGCAGCGCCCATACTGCCAGCACCCCGATCAGTCCGTTGAACACGCCGATCCATATCCCTGAATATCCGAAGCCCCATCCGATCTTTCCGGCAAAGCCGATGAATACCACAGCCGAGAAATAGGTTGCCCCGTAGGAAAAAGCACTCATTATCGCCCCGACTTTACCTCCTCCGAGGAAAAAATCGTTGAAGGAACTGGTCTTCCTCAGGCCAATTATTCCAACAATAATAATGATCAGGGCATAAAGTGAGAGGATGATAATTTTGACGGCCATAATTTTGAAATTAGAGCCGGCAAGATATAAAAAAGGGGGATACGATTAAGAAGCGGTGATGATATGTCTTCCTTTATGGATTTTCATAACGATCAGTATGAGTGCCAGCCCGATAACAAAGAATATCCCGATGGCGACCACGCTGAACCGCATATTACCTGTAACCGCTTCGATCAGGCCAAAGCAGAATGTTCCCCCGGCTGAAGCCAGCTTTTCCATCACATCGAAAAAGCTGAAAAAAGAAGTATGGTCGGTAGTTTCGGGGAGCATCTTGGAATACGTGGAACGGGCCAGCGCCTGTGTGCCGCCCATGACGAGCCCGATAAAGAAAGCAGCAGTGATAAATCCTGCGGCATCTGTAATGTAATAAGCGCCGGCGCAGATCAGGGTCCAGATGATCAGCGCGATCATCAATGCTCGGAAGTTGCCGATTTTCCCGGACAGGCGGGCGAACATCCACGCACCGCCCATACCTACCAGCTGAATGAGCAGGAGGGTAGGGATCATGATGCTGTCGGGCAGGCCGACTTCTTTCTTCCCGAAGGATGCTGCCATATACATTACCGACAGCAGGCCCATCATGAAGAAAAAATAACAGAGCAGGTAAATGCTGAGCGCATTGGATTTCCTGATCTGTCGGTAAACGAGCTGCAATTCCTTGTACCCGTTGAAAACAACGCTTTCCCGGCCTTTTCTCTTCTTGTAAATATATTTCGGGAGCCTGGTAAAAGTGATCTGGGAAAAACCAATCCACCAGAGGCCAACGGTAAGGAATGCCAGGCGGAACTGAAGGTCGGAACCGGCAGGTATGCCGAACCAGCCGGGTTTCTGGATGACGGCAAGCTGTAACAATAGCAGGACGACACCACCAAGATACCCCATTGCATATCCCCGTGCGCTGATCCTGTCATGATCTTCAGGCTTTGCAATGACCGGAAGAAAAGAATTGTAAAAAACAATGCTGCCGGCATAACCAAATGTCCCGAGACTGAAAGCAATAATGCCAAGTTCGATATTGTCCTTATCAAAAAAGAAGAGGGAGGAACAACTCAACGCACCGATCCAGGTAAAGACTTTCATAAAAGTTTTCCGTCGGCCTGAATAATCGGCCATAGACGAAAGGAGAGGCGACAGGATCCCGACCAGCAGGAAGGCTGAAGCTATAGCCCAGGAATATAATACCGTGTTGATGACTTCGGCACCGAAGAAATTTACGAGGTGAGTATCGCCATTACTGGTGATGGCATTGTAGTAAAGCGGGAAAATTGCGGTAGTAATGGTAAGTTGAAAAACGGAGTTAGACCAGTCGTACATCACCCAGCCACGGATGACCCTTTTATCGCCTTGCACAATCGGCTGAATATCTCTTCGTCTGATCATGGGATGGGGATTTTTGGTGAAGATAAAAAAATCGTAGCACCACTTTTGCAATACTACGATTTTTTATATCGAAAAAGTTAAATGTTTATGTAGTCTTACAACGTCTTCACTTTGGTGAAAACTTTATCTTCATAGATGTACACAAATTTTCCGTCGGTTGTCAGGGTTGTGGAGGCCCCTGTTTTAGCCTTGAATTCTTTAAATTTTCCGGAATCGAGGTCGAAGGAAGCGATGTCGGCTTTTTCAGTCTTCATGATCAGGATATTGTCAAAAACATCCTCAAGCTGTGAGGCCTTGTATTTGCCGCTGTAAAGGAATTTGCCGTCGGCCGGGGTATAGGCCGAAATCCCTTTTTCACCGATTACGACCATTTTATCCTTGTAAGGCATGATCTCCGTCGCAAGGCCTACACCACCATCAGTTACCGGGACTGAGAACAGTTCAGCTCCATCTTTGTAGTTTATCTTATAAAGCTCTTTTCCGGATGAAACAAGGATATTGTCTTCATAAGCATAAGCGTTTGTGATCCCTTTCTTGAACTTTTCAGATTCCCATGAAAGTGAGCCGTCTTTGGTATTGAATGCCTGTAAACCATTGGGCTTCACATTATCAAAGTAAATCTTGTAAACATAATAGGAACCATATTCAGTCTTTATCTCCTCATAGGTTTGGATTTCTACGATACCCCCGATCTGGCAGATCACTTTATCATCCACAACATACATCCCAGGGATGGCTTTAGCCCCTTTGATTTCAGGAGAAGTCCAGATGAGTTTCCCGGTGTTGGAATCATATTTTTTAACGAATTGGTGCGTGCGGTTCGACATATCAAGCACATAAAGCTCCTTGGTTTCATTGACGAAAATCGGATCGGCAACGGCGCCATAAACCCCCCAGCGTTTTGCATTAGCCGGATGACGGACACCCTCAGGAGTAAAGTCGAATGCGGCTGACCACTGGTTGGCGCCGGTATTGTAATCATAAACCTGGATACCGTTCAGCATAAGGATGACACGGTTGCCTTCCACCTTGATGTCGTAAAGGAATTCCCTGGAAATGAGCTTTCGCTCAGCCCGTCCAATATACGTGTTGGTCCATGTAAGGTCTCCGTTGTCCATGTTGATCCTGGCGACCTGGTTTTTAAAGCCGGTGAAAAGGGCAATAAGGCCGGAAGGCTGGAAGTTTACCGTCACCAGGCTGCCGTCGTTGGTATATACATATTTACCGACAACACCGCCGAACTGTGCTGTTGACCATAATTCTTCACCATTGGAAACCTTTATAAAGACGAGCCTGTCTTTTAAAGAAATGGCAAATCCCTGGCGTTCCGGGATATAAACTACATTTTCATCGGTAACATTCTGGTACCTGTCGGTTGACCAGAGTAAGGCGCCGGTTTCCATATCGAGGCAGGCAATCTGGTCTTTGCCCATTTTACGGTCGAAAAGGAAAACAGTGTTGGATTCCCAGAATGGGATCAACTCGTCGATTTTGGTGAGTTTGGGGGCAAGTTCCTTAAATGACTTGGTCCATTTTATCCTACCCGTTTCATTGGCAAAGATGGAGATTTCCTTATCGGATGCGACGTAGCTGTATCCGCGGTCTTCCGTGCCGGTACCGTTGAACAGGATCTTGTGGGGGGATTTCACTTCCCATACAATCGGCATGTCTTCCTGGGCAAAAACCCCGAGAAATGCCATAATCGAAATAAGAGTAAGTAGTTGTTTTTTCATGTTTATGTTTTTTGATGTATTAATTGTGCATGTTTTCCTGTTGATTATTTCTTGCTCCGACGGGTAAATCCGTCGGTTCCGTCACCTCCTTCCACCGTTTGGGGGAAGGCCGGGATAGGGGTCAATTGAAAACGAAAGTATGCCTGAATTTGTAACTCTTTCCTTTAGGCATTTTGAAATTGAAAGTGTAAGTCATCAGAAAAGATTTAAAGCGGTTTTGGGCATCAATTGTACCGCCCATGCTTCCTACGACATAGATTGAGGTGACAGTGCCTTTTTCCCAGATGCTGATATCAAAGGTATATTCCCCTTTGATGGGATTTTTTTGCGACCAAAGGTAGATGGCACCTTCCGGCGGGGCCATGGCTGAATCCAGCTCGGCATTTGCCTGTTCGATGATCAGGTCTTTATCCTCGAGCAGTAATTTCTTCTGGGAAAAGGCACCGATTCCGAGGAAGATCAATAAGATCAGTAAAGAAGTCTTTTTCATTTTCATATATGATTTATAGGTCCATTTTCCATTTGATCACCCTGTTTCCAAATACGATCAGCACTTCCTCATCTCCGGGAAGAAAGATGAAAGATCCCCTGCCGTCGGTCGGAAATTCGCCTTCCTTGGTTTTTTCAAAAAGCCGGTAGCTTAGTTCAAATCTTTTCAGCAATTCATTGGTAGCGAAATCATAGATATGCAATTCGGGGTACACTTTGCTTAAAGATATGATCCCGAAATACTTCTTGTTATGGCTCATTTTGAAATCGGGCTCATAGTTTGCCAGGGAGCCGAATGACTGCCGGAGCGGCTCCCCGGTTTTGGCGTTCACCACTTCAACATAGCTCTTTTTCCCGTTTGGCCCCTGTAGCTTGACATGGGGGATGCTGTAAATGAACAGGTATTCTCCATCATAAGTATAATCCAGCAGGTAGATCAGGTCATAGAAAGCATCGATGGTGTAAAGCTTTTCGAAAGTTTCAGAATCAAAGACTGAAATCTGCTGCTTGTATTTTTCAAGGATAGGCTGCTGCTTTTTATTGTTTTTGTAGGCGGGATTTTTAACCAGGTCGCTTTTATAGGTCTTATGGGCAACCGCGATCAGTTTGCCATCGGCACTGACAGCCACGGAATTGGTTGCCTCCGGAACTACAAATGAGCGCAATTCCTTGCGGGTTTCAATGTCATGGATGGCAACTTTATCGCCGCCGCTGAGGGTAACCAGGTATTTTTCATCCGGTGTGATCTTGGCGTCGTGGTAATCCCCGAAATTCAGCATCGATTTACCGGTAGCCACATCCATCACTTCAAAATTTACTTCCCGGTCTTTATTCGGGGCATAATCCATATAGAAAAGCTGTTGCAGCATAAGGTATTTCCCGCTTTTGGAAAATTTAGCACGTGAGCCGGCATACCAGTTCCCGACGTCAAATTCGTTTTTGATCTGCTTATTTTCCAGGTCGTACATATAAAGAGGGAAGCTCTGGTGGCTGGTCACAGCCATTGTTTTGTTATCCGGGTGGAGGGCAAGCCAGACCAGCAGGTTTTTTACTTCGCCAATCTGAATTTTTTCGAATTCATAATTGGTGCCCTGTGACGAGGCTGCATTCAGGACCATGAAAAATGAAAGAGCAGTAAGAATTACGGTTCTTTTAATGGGGGTTAAATAATTCATAGTCATTATGTTAATTGTCATTTCTGACTTGGGTGACAAATTCGGCCTGGCAAAACGCTTAATTAGAATGAGATGGTTAATCAATTCATGTTAACAAAAATAAAAAATTAGATCAACAAAAATATTGTGATCAGATTCAGATAGGGCTATTTAACATTCAATTAACAAAAAAGAAGGAATTGGAAAAATTTCTTCTTTGAAAATCATTGATATTCAGGGGATAAAAAAATATTTTAAAAATATTTTCATTTGACCGGGTATTTTTTCAGAAAAACCGGATAAACATATGGTTGGGTTTATGGGAGTTTTTTTCCATGATTGGCTGCAGAGCGTTAAGGACCTGGCAAGTCTGCTCTGCGGCCTTCCTTTTTCTTAGGGGGTCTTTCACGAAGTTCCAGGAAGAAAACACGAAGGTCCACGAAGAATATACAATCTAATATTTATGGAATTTGATAATTTATCAAGGGAAATTATTGGCTGTGCCATTGAAGTTCATAAACTGCTTGGCCCAGGTTTGCTTGAATCAGCTTACGAAGAATGCATGGTTTTTGAACTGAAAACCAAAGGGATTTCAGTTGAGAGGCAAAAACCTGTGCCGGTTATTTATAAAGAAATAAAACTTGATTGTGGGTACCGGCTTGATCTAAAAATAGCTAGTGAAATAATTGTTGAGATAAAATCTGTCGAAGTTCTGGCGCCCATTCATGATGCCCAAATCTTGACTTACATGCGCTTTTCAAAAATTAAAATTGGGTTATTAATGAATTTTAATGTAACCAGTCTCAGGCAGGGCATAAAAAGATTTGTTTTATAATCTTCGTTTTTCTTCGTGACTTCTTCGTGGATCTTCGTGTAACACAAAACCTGCAGAATTTCACGAAGTTACACGAAGTAGGCACGAAGGTCCACGAAGCTCACTCCTGTGAGAAGTATTAATCTTCCTTCAAATCGCCAAGTATTTTATTCACATCTTCCTCAGTCGCTGTTAGCTTTTCTTTACAGATCCGGATCAGTTCCGAGGCCCGTTTTACCTTTTCGGAAAGGGTATCAATCGTGATCTCCCCTTCTTCGATTTCAGTTACGATCCCTTCCAGTTCCTCTATAGCTTCCGCATAGCTTATCTTCTTTTCCATATTATTCCTCTTTTGATTTGATTTCACTAGTAATAGTGCCTTTGTATAACTGTGTTTTGATAAGATCTCCCGGCTTTAATTCAATAACATCAGTGAGCGGTTTTCCATCAATATAAGTTATACTGTAGCCTCTTTTTAAAACATGTTGCGGATCAAGAAGTTTCACCTGTTCTTCGAGCCTTTCCACGACATTTTGCTGCTGTTCCATTATATGTTTAACTCTCATTGCAAGCCATTCTGACCTGTTTTTCAGGTTGATCCCGTTTTCCCTGATCATCAGGCCCGGTTTGAATTTCAACCTGGACTCCAGCAGGCTGACACCATGTTTATGTTCAGCAAGGCTTGCTCTTGAGTAGGAAATCATCTTCCTTGTCGATTGCTCCAGGATGCTTTTCTCCAGCCTGATCAGGTTTTCCGTTTGAACTGCGAATTTTTTACTTGTTTCCCCCCATCCCCTCTTCTCCTCTTCTAACAATCCCCGGCTGTAATCAATAATTTTGGCTTTGCAATCTTCAAGCCTTGCCGAGAAGTTATGGAAGGCCTGGAGCAGGAAATAGGCAAGGTCGGTGGGTGTGATCTTGTTATATCCGGCGATCATTTCCACCACGGTTTCATTGGTCGAATGCCCGATCCCGGTTAGCAGTGGCAAGGGGCAAAGGGCAACTTCCCTGGCCAGGTTATAATTATCATAGCAGTTCAGACCAACGTCCCCGCCACCGCCCCTGATAATGACGACTGCATCAAAGTACTGTGAATAGCGGCCGATCGTCTTTAACTGGCCGATGATCGAGTCAACGGCCTTGTCGCCCTGCAGCAGGGCGGTAAAGAGCACACAGGAAAATGCGTAGCCCCACTGGTTATTTTCCAGGATATTAATGAAGTCGGAAAAGCCTTTGCTGGTTTTGACCGAAATGATGGCGATACGTTTGGGCAGAAGAGGAAGTAAAAGCTGGCGGTTGCGGTCGAAAAGCCCTTCATTCTTAAGTTTCATGATCGTTTCCATCTTTTCCCTTGCCATCTCGCCAAGGGTGAATGACGGGTCGATATCGCTGATCTGTAAAGAAAGGCCGTAAACAGGATGATACTTGACCAGCGCCCTGAAAAGAATCTGGATGCCTTCCTTCAATGGTTCCCTGGTGACCTGCAGGAATTTCTGGTTGATCCGCATAAAATCGTTGGCCCAGATCGTGCTGCGGATCTCGGCTTTGATGGTGCCTTTTTCTTTCTCAACCAGCGAAGGATAGCAATGCCCGCTGCCGGGGTAATGGTTCAGCTTGGCAATTTCCGCCTTGATCCAGAAGGCAGAAGGAAAGCTTTCTTCAAATACCCGGGCAATCCCGGCAGTTAGCTGAGATAGTGTCAATACCTGGGGCTGGGTTGTTGAAGGAAATTCCATGTTCCGCGTTCCAAATTCCAAATTCCAAATTTAAGGCTAATTTGTGCCTGTTTACCGATTCTCACACTGCATTCACCGATTTTCTATTTAATCCCCTTTCCTTTCGCTATAGTTTTGCTTCATCATTTGAAAACAATTTATTCAACCTTCAAAAAAATACAAAAATGGAACAAAATGGAAACAACAAGGTGGCTCACAGTGTAAAAAGGAAGTCACTGGTATTCGGCCTGCTGGTTTTAGGACTTGGCCTGGTTTGGCTGCTTCACAACTTCGGTATGATCAGTGACCAGCTCTGGGATGTTATTTTTTCCTGGCAGATGCTGCTGATCGCCATCGGTATCGTCAACATTTCCAATGATGCAAACCGCGGCATCGGCTGGATCCTCATCGCAATCGGCGGATTTTTCATGGTATCGGAGTACTATGATTTGCCAACCAACTTCAGGCACGTCTTCTGGCCGGCATTGTTGATCGTCATCGGGCTTGTCCTGATTTTCGGCAGCGCTAAGATTTTCCGCCGCCGCGATTTTACTATCTCAAAAGGTGAAGATTTTATCGAAGAAGTTGCCGTTTTTGGCGGCCGCGACCGCTACATCAATTCCCAGGCTTTCCGCGGGGGCAAGATTGTGTCGGTGTTTGGAGGTTCCAAGCTCGATCTGACCAAAGCCCAGCTTGCCGAAGGCAACGTGGAAATAGAGATCGTTTCTATCTTTGGAGGATCAACCCTGCTTATGCCTGCCGACTGGAACGTTAAACTCGAAGTTTTCAATATCTTTGGAGGATATGGCGATAAACGCGTCAGGAGCCAGGTCGATTTCAACAAAACAGTCGTCGTAAAAGGCGTGGCGATCTTCGGCGGTGGTGAGATCAAAAGTTACTGAGCATTAAACGGTTAACCATGGCAAAGACCATAAGGAACCATCTTGAATTAGTTTACATCATTTTGTGGGTGGCGCTCAGCGTCATCCACTTTAGTCTTTTATACCTGGGCTATGGGTTATCCGTCTGGGTTGCCTTCGGCGACAGTTTGGTTTTCAATTTTTTATTTGCAATAATTGGAAGCGGGCTATGGTTCATGGTCCGCTATTCCGACCTCAGGACCAAAACGGTCAGGGAGCTTGCTTTTTTCCATCTTACCGGTGCAGCGGTTACCATCTTCGCGTGGATGATGGCCAGCTACCTGATCCTGAACGGGATATTCAGCGATAATCTCTCTTACCTGGCTTTCCTGAAAGATACCTTATCCTTCCGGATCGTAACCGGGACTATGTTCTACGCCTTGCTTGTCACCGGCTATTACCTGATCATCAATTTCAGGGAGCTTAAAGAGAAGATACAGCGGGAGTCGCAACTGACAGGCCTTTTAAAAGAAGCCGAGCTGAACATGCTCCGGTCGCAGATACGTCCGCATTTCCTTTTCAACAGCCTTAATTCCATCAGTTCCCTGACGATGACCAATCCTGAAAAAGCCCAGGAGATGGTCATCAAGCTGTCGGAGCTCATGCGCTATTCACTGAACCTGCCTGACACCATGATCAGCACCTTGGAGAACGAGCTTTATCATGTTGAACTTTACCTTGATATTGAGAAAGTCCGCTTTGGCGACAGGCTTGTTTTTGAAAAACAGGTTCAGCCCGAAGTGATGGAATGGGATGTCCCGGTGATGATGCTGCAGCCTTTGTTAGAAAACTGTGTGAAATACGGCGTCTATGAATCTTCGGAGCCAACCGGGATCAGCCTGAAGGCGAAGCTTGACGAAGGGGTCCTTGAGATCAGGATTGGCAATTCCTATGATCCTGCCGCAAACATGAAAAAAGGGACAGGGACCGGGTTGAAGAATATCCGGGCACGGTTGCTGAATATATACGGCACCAGCAGCCTGATGAAAATTGACCAGGCTGAGAATTATTTTGAAGTCATTTTAAGGATACCCAGATATGCAAGATAAGATCAGGATATTAATTATTGACGATGAATCCCTTGCCCGGCAGCTCGTCAGGAAATACCTCGAAAATATCCCGGGAACGGAAATCATCGGCGAATGCGAAAATGGTTTCGATGCGCTGAAAGCTATCCAGGAACTGAATCCCGCCCTGCTTTTTCTCGATATACAGATGCCGAAGATTGATGGCTTCGAGCTGCTGGAAGTGCTTGACCGCAGGCCGGAGATCATTTTCACCACTGCTTTCGACCAGTATGCGATCAAAGCCTTTGAAATGAATGCGGTTGACTACCTTCTGAAGCCATTTTCCTTCACCCGCCTGGAGCAGGCGTTTGAGAAGGCCAGGAAACGGATCGGGGCACCAGCTCAATCCGAAGGTACCTCCCCTCAATTCAAAGATCTTCAAAAGCACCTCGAAGAAAATCAGAAAAACCTGGAACGGGTTATTACCAGGCTCGGATCGAAGATCACGGTCATTCCTATGGAAAAAATACGCTTTATCGAAGCGGCGGATGATTATGTGATGATTTTTTCAGAACTGGGGAACCACCTGAAGGAAAAGACGATGAAATACTTTGAAGAGCATTTGCCGGGTGGGCAGTTCTTACGGATCCACAGGAGCTATATTGCAAATATCTCCCAGATCGCTTCGCTTGAGTTGTACAGTAAAGATTCTTACCTGGCCGTGATGAAATCGGGTGAGAAGCTGAAGGTGAGCGCGGAGGGGTACAGGAGGCTGAGGGAGAAATTTTGAATGTTGTCCGCCAGCTGGCGGATGAATGTTGAATTTCGGCTTCCCCACCACCTCACCACTCCACCACTTCAAACCATCACCTCCGCAACCCGATGCCGCCATTTCACAAACCCTTCAATCATCGGCGAATTGGTATCTTCATGATGGATAACATGGAAAACCAGGTCCTGGTCGATGTGGGAGGAGCGCCAGGCTTGTTTGTATTCTTCCCGTCCGCTGTTGCGCACCTGGTTGATGGCGTCTTCCACCCGCCGGTATTGCCTGGCTAATGCATCATCGCCTTTATCGAGGCTCCAGATGTAGGTGGCGTGTGAGTTTAAAAGCTCCCAGATAAAATGATACATCTTTTCGCCTTCGACAGTAAATAAAAAGCCAAAATAGGGGTGAAGCGTGAACTTCAGCTTTGAACCTTCGGCCTGCTTTGATCCGGCTAAAAACTCAAGCTGCCTGCGGTTCCTGACATTTGCCTTTTCCAGGATCTGCCTGAGAATTTCTTCCTCCGACTGGCTGAAAACATTGCCCATTTCATTCGGGTTAAATTCACCAAAAACCTCATCCGCCGTGAATAGGCTTTTATCGACATTTACCTTGAATGGTGCTTTGAGCAGGAAATTAGTGCGTAAATTCTTGATGCTGTCGATCAGGTTTTCATCGATCCGTTTAATTTGTGGCGATGAAGCCTGTGTCTCCACGACTTTCCCATGTTCGAGGAATATAGTCGCCCTGACCTCAAATTTCCTTGTACCCAGCGCTTTCATAAAATACCCTTTGATGAACTCAAATTCGGGCAGCAGGAAATCGTTATCAATTTTAAGCCGAAGCATCTGCTTGATTTCCGGGATGTTTTTATCAAAGGCAACATAACCGAGCTTGAATTCAGCATCCTTGAACCAGACATCGAAAGTCACTTCCAGCTTTTCCTTTTCAGGGTAGGTGCGCATCAGCAGGTTTTTCTTACTGACTTTCCCGGCAGCAGGCTCTGTTTTATTAACCAATCCTTCGTAAGCTTCTTCCAGCGCCTGGTCGAGATGGTTCATCTCCCTGGAATAATAGCGCAGGGCAACCTTCAGACTGCCGGTATCGCCCAGGTTAGAAAATTTCAGGATTTTTACAACTGACCTGGGATTTTGCCCGGAAAATGACACCGTTTCTCTTAAAAAATAATCGAAGATATTTACTTCAAGAGTGCCTGTAGCTTTATCAAATGAAAGCTGCTCAACGAGCCAGTAAATATCCTGTATTTTTCTGAAGTTGATTTTATCTGTCGGCAGGTTAGAGTTTTCGCAAGGCAATGTTAAAGAATCATTAAACCAGATCCTGCCCTGATGCAGCTTAATTATAACAGAATTATTTCCCATTGTTTAATCCCAGCCTTTGGCCGTACTTTACAACATTCGAAATTAGAAAATAAAATCATCAAATCCACCAATCCACCAATCCACCAATCTATTCCCCACCCCTGCCCCTCCCCAGGCCAATATTTTCGCAAATTGTCTTGTCCTGAAATAGGTTGACAATAGAAACAACGAAATGTCAACTTAAAACA
>CAYJNJ010000091.1:0-2696 GCA_964371595.1 uncultured Bacteroidales bacterium
CCCCCACCGTAAGGGCCCCGAAATTTTTATAACGATCCCTCCCGCCGCAATAAAAGTTATCGTTTAAATCAAATCTTATCTGTTACTTCTTTCACAAATAAAAAAAACATATTATTGCCTCTAATACATGAATATTATAAAACCTTATCACCATGAGTCAGAAAATCCTGCTTGAAACCATCGGAACCATTGAAAAGAAAGAAATGCTCGGCCCTGTAGGCTACAGGGAACTGGTACTTGAAGCATTCCAGCCATTTCCGGGCTATCATGGAACGACAGTACCGGATCATGTTGAGCCAAATTCCCTTTTTGCAATCACGCGCTCAAAATATACTGAGGAAAAGGTCATACGGGCTATACAGAAAATCAAAAACGAAATGAAGCTTGATTTCGATGGTACACCGGGCATGGTAACCCTTTACAATATGCTGAATCCCTGTATCCGGTTCAAGGATATGAAAAGCTACGATTCTATGCCGGCAATCCTTAAAGCATTTGAAGAGGACGGGATCGAATTTATGAGTAACCGTAATATAGAGCCTTTTACTGGCATTATTAAGGTAAAGAAATATTTCCTGCTTGAAGTTATCTCAGATATCCTCTTTGATGATGTAGAAGTTAAGAATATGCATTATTTCAGCATCCCGATGCAACTCAGGTTCAACCAGTTCGAAAAAATTACCCTTGATCTCAAGCGCAACCTTGAAAATCCGAATTTTGATGCAGCCCTTGGCACCATATTCCGCAAATCAGGAGTGGTGGATATGATCAGGATTTATGATGATAAAGGTTCTCCGGAAAGGCTCAGCACGATCCGTACACGGTATCTGCAGGCCATTAACGACCTGGCCAAATAGTCCGCGTAACATCATGAAAGAGATTGAGTTTAATAAAGATATCTTTGAATCAATCACCAGGTACCTAAGAGACTGGCTCATCGATTCAGGCATTTCAGGTAGTTTATCCAAGACCATCGCCGATTATTCAGGTTTTCTGCTCATCATAGCTATTGCACTTGTTGTTTTTTACATCGCCAAATTTGTCATTGTCCGATGGGTACACAGGTTGGCTGCAAAATCGGCCTCTAACTGGGATGATATTTTTGTCGAACGAAAAGTCTTTAAAAGACTGGCTTACCTGATACCGGCATTCATTATCCTGAAAGGCACACCATTTGTCATCCCCGACTACCCGATGACATTATCTGTTGTGCTGATCCTGATCAAAGCTTATATTGCCACGGTCTCAGTTATCGTGTTAAGGTCGGTGCTGGATTCTGCCAACGATATATACAACAGCTATGAGATCTCCAAAACCAGGCCGATTAAAGGATTTATCCAGGTCGGCAAAATTTTTCTCTTTGTTGTTTATGCCATAGTTTTAATAACGATTTTATTCCTCAGAACGAAGGGGTTCGGATGGATTGCAGGTTTAGGCGCCTTCTCGGCAGTACTGCTACTTATATTTAAAGATCCGATCCTGGGATTTGCCGGCGGTATCCAGCTTGCCATGAATGATATGCTCAGGATCGGTGACTGGATCGAGATGCCGAAATACAATGCCGATGGCGTAGTCATGGATATCGGAATCACAACCGTTAAAGTACAGAACTGGGATAAGACGATCACCACGATACCAACCTATTTTTTTGTCAGTGATTCTTATAAAAACTGGCGCGGGATGCAGGAATCAGGTGCGCGGAGGATCCGAAGGCATATTCTTATCGATCTTAACAGCATCCGGTTTTGTACTTCGGAAATGCTTGAACGTTACGCTAAATATGAATATGTTGCCGATTATGTTACACAAACGGAAGAGGAGCTTCTTGAATATAACCAGGAACGCAGGGTTGACCCGGGTGTGATGATCAACGGGCACAGGCAGACCAACATTGGCGTATTCCGGGCCTATCTTACTTCCTACCTTAAAAATAATCCCAATCTTCACCAGGACCTTTCTATGATGGTCAGGCAGCTTCAGCCCACTGAAACAGGCCTCCCGCTGGAGGTATACGCATTCAGCAAAGAACAGGAATGGGAAAAATTCGAAAGTATACAATCCGATATTTTCGATCATATCCTGGCAGGCATCAGGTTTTTTGACCTGAAACTCTTTCAGAGTCCTTCGGGCATTGATTTCCAGTCATTAGTCAATATATCAGAAAATGAGCAAAGTACATTACAGGGAGGAGCAGAGGTTTAACCAGTGGTGGATATGGCTGATCCTTCTTTTTATTTCAGGTCTATGGGTCTGGCAATTCGTTCAGCAGATCTTCATGGGCATACCCTTCGGGAATAATCCGGCCCCTGATGTAGTTATCTATATCTTCGGGTTGTTTCCCCTAGCTGGCATCTGGTTGTTCAAAACAATGACCCTCGAGACACTCATTAATGAGGAAGGGGTTCAGTACCGTTTCAAACCCTTTCAAAGAAAGTTCAAACTTATTAAACCGGAAGATATACTTCATTACGAAGTTAAAAAGTACAGCCCGATCAAGGATTACGGTGGCTGGGGGATCCGTTACGGGATGTCCTCCAAAGGAAATGCGTACAATGTCAAAGGTAATGATGGGGTCTTTTTTGAATTGAAAAACAGGAAGAAATTCCTGCTGGGAACCCAAAATCCTGCTTCAATCAAATCAGCGATGGAAAAGCTGATGAATCAAAATGTTTCACAAAATTAACTGGCTTTTCTTT
>CAYJNJ010000091.1:2796-19983 GCA_964371595.1 uncultured Bacteroidales bacterium
GCGATGGAAAAGCTGATGAATCAAAATGTTTCACAAAATTAACTGGCTTTTCTTTTGTCCCCGGAGGGACTTTCTTGTTATATCCTCCCCTCTTTCCTACCATACTGTCGTCCTTATGGACTAGTCCCTCAAGGGACGACAGTTTGGTAGATGAAATGCAATTTTGAAATTCAAAGTCCCGTCAGGGACGACAGTTTGGTAGAAACAGCATTTCATGTTTTATTTCCTGCCATTCGTAAAATAATTCATTTTTTTCTTGCATATTATCCGGATGTATTTTATTTTTGACCGACCGTTCAACCATAAAAAATGCCACGGACAGAAGAGCAATTCGGGGAGATCAGGGAACAGAAAATGAACCTGATCATGCAGACAGCACTGGAGCTGTTTGCCAATGAAGGCTTCTACCCTACTTCCATCAGCAGGATCGCGACGAAAGCCGGCATTTCCAAAGGTCTGATGTACAATTATTTTGAGAGCAAAGAAGAATTGATACTTGCCATCATCGGCCACGGAATTTCGACCCTTACGACAAGCTTTGACCCTGACAAGGACGGTTTTCTCACGGAAGAAGAATTTGAATTCCATATAAACGAAAATTTTCGAATATTGCAGGAGAATCTCGACTACTGGAAACTCTATTTTGCAACCATGATGCAGCCTGCGGTGTTTAAGCTTGTCCGCGCGAACTATTCCCACTTCCTGCCTCCTTTCCGGCAGGCTATGGCAGAATATTTTGGAAGAAAAGGCATCAGCAATCCGGAAGATGAGGCGGATTATTTCGACGCCGTCCTTGACGGGATATTCCTGAACTATGTGATGAACCCGGAAACGTTCCCGCTTGAAAAAATGAAGGAAATTGTTGTTGGGAGGTTTCGGTAGTCATGAGTCACTAGTCATTAGTCATTAGTAAACATGAAACACTAAGAATTAAGCATTAAACATTAAACATTAAGCATTATCATGAAACTTTCTCTCAGCACCATAATTATATGCTTCTTGCTTTCGACGGCATCAAATTCCTTTTCCCAGGAACTTACCGCCAAAGAGATCGTCAGCCGTGCCAATGACAAGGCGACCGGGAACACCAGCCAGGGGACCATGAAAATGACCATTGAAAGGCCCGACTGGTCGAGGGAAGTGACTATGAAAACATGGTCAAAAGGGACGGAATTTTATCTCATTTATATTACCGAACCGGCAAGGGACAAGGGGCAGGTCTTTATGAAACGTGGCCAGGATATGTGGAACTGGATGCCGGGCATCAACCGGATGATCAAGCTCCCGCCTTCGATGATGGGCCAGTCGTGGATGGGCTCTGACTTCACCAATGATGATCTTGTAAGGATGAATTCCATCATCGAAGATTTCACCCATAACATCATAGGATCGCAAAAAATTGAAGGGTTTGACTGTTATAAAATAGAGCTGATCCCCAAACCTGAAGCGGCAGTAGTCTGGGGAAAGATCATCCTCTGGATCTCCAAGGATGACTATTATGAACTTAAAGGTGAATATTATGATGAAGATGAAGTGTTGGTCAACACTATGGAATCTTCGGATATTAAATTGATGGGCGACCGGAAGCTTCCGGCAAAAATGGTGATGATCCCTGTCGACAAGCCCGGTAACCGTACCATAATGGAGATGGTTGATGTAACATTCAATAAGCCGATCGAAGATGATTTCTTTTCTCAGCAAAACATGAAGAATGTAAGATAATGAACGATTATTTCAAAATAGCCTGGCGCAACCTCTGGCGGAACCGCAGAAGAACGATGCTGACGATCGCATCAGTCCTTTTTGCCCTTTTCCTTGCCTTGCTCATGCGTTCGATGCAGCTTGGCTCATATTCCAGCATGGTCGAAAGTGCCGTGAAAAGCACAACAGGCTACATCCAGGTCCATGAAAAAGGGTATTGGGACGATAAAAGTATCGATAACACTTTCGAAACCAGCGATTCGATTGAATCAACGATCCTCAGCCACCCTAACGTCAGCCAGATTGTCCCCCGGCTTGAATCCTTTGCCTTACTTTCATCGGGCAGGCAAACCAAAGGCTCGGTGGTCATCGGCACCCTTCCTGATACCGAGGATAAAGCATCAGGGCTGAAAGGCAGGCTTGTCAGCGGAAATTACCTTGAAGAAGGCGACCAGGCAATTCTGCTCGCTGAAGGGCTGGCTCAATACCTCAAAGCTGCAGTCGGCGATACGGTCGTCATTCTCGGCCAGGGGTACCATGGTATGACCGCTGCCGGTGCTTATCCGGTGAAAGGTATCATCAGCTTCATCCAGCCTGATATCAATAATTCCATGACTTACATCCCCCTGCTTGCCGCACAGGAGTTGTACTCTACACCTTCAAGGCTCACCTCCCTCTCAGTCATGTTAGCCGATCCGGATAAAATGAAAAAAACCCGGAATGACCTGGTGGAAAATTTACCGGTAACACTTGAAGTGATGAACTGGAACGAAATGCTCGTCGAACTTGTGCAGGCCATTGAAGGCGATAATATCAGCGGGCAGTTTACCCTTGGGATACTTTACCTCGTGGTCGGTTTCGGGATCCTGGGCACTATCCTGATGTCGACCATGGAAAGACGGAAAGAGTTCGGTATCATGGTTGCAGTCGGGATGCGCAGGACAAAGCTTGCGATCATCGTCTTCATCGAATCTCTGATTATCAGCATTATGGGTATCCTTGCGGGTGTGGCTGTCAGTTTTCCATTGATTTTATATTTCTTTCATCATCCGATCCCGCTAACGGGAGAGGCGGCCGAGGCCATGATTGAATACAATATGGAACCTGTAATGCCTTTCCTGCTCGAGCCCGGTTTTTTTCTCAACCAGTCGCTGGTAGTCATAGTAATTACCATGCTCACCCTGATCTACCCGATGACCGTAATTGGAAGATTTAAAGTAATTAAAGCCATAAAAGGAAGATAATAGCGTTCCGAATTCAAAATTCAAAATTCAAAATTATGATCTTCTATATAGCATGGCGTAACATATGGAGGAACAAGCTCAGGAGCCTTGTTGTCATCCTTGCCATAACCATAGGGCTTTTCGGTACCCTGTTCATGATTGCAATGACGAACGGTATGGTGGAACAGAAAATCGATGCATCGATCAATAATGAACTTTCCCATATCCAGTTGCATAATCCGGAATTCATCCAGGATGCTTCCCTGAACTTTTCCATTGATTCGGCCGGTAGAACACTCGGGGAAATATCAGCAATGCCAGGTGTCAAGGCTATCTGCAGCCGCATCAAAACCATGGCCATGGCCAGTACTGCAGCCACGGGCGCCGGTGTAATGATCAATGCGATCGACCCGGAGGAAGAAAAAAAGGTTTCCCTGCTCCACAAGTTCATCATCGATGGCAATTATTTTGAAACTACCGGGAAGAGTGCGCCCATCGTGATCAGTAAAAAGCTCTCCACCAAATTAAAAGCCAGGATCGGTTCAAAGATCGTCCTCACCCTGCAGCACACCAATGGTGAGCTTGCTTATGGGCTGTTCCGTGTTTCAGGGATTTACAAAACGTCAAATACGATTTTTGATGAGCCGAATATCTTCATAAAAAAAGAAGATCTAATTAATTTGACTTCTTATGATCCTTCACAGGTGACCGAGATTGCCATTCTCCTTGACAATGTTGAACTGACGGACCGGATGGTTGATCAGCTGAAAAGCCGCTATTCCGGAATGAGCATTCTGTCCTGGAAGGAACTGGAACCCTTACTGGCAGGATTATCAGCCATGGTCGACCAGATGGCATACCTGATACTGATCATCATCCTGATTGCCATGGCATTCGGCATCATTAACACTATGATGATGGCGGTGCTGGAACGCACACGGGAACTGGGAATGCTGATGGCTGTCGGGATGAATAAAAGGAAAGTTTTTACGATGATCATGCTGGAAACGGTCTTTTTATCTCTTGTTGGAACACTGGCCGGTGTTATTGCCGGCGTAGTGACCATCTACTATACTGGTTTGCACGGGCTTAATTTTGCAGCCTGGGCTGAAGGTTACGAAGCCTGGGGCTACAGCGCACTGGTCTACCCGTCGCTATACCTTGATTTTTATATCGGAATGACAGTTTTAGTAATAATAACGGCAATAATTTCATCCATCTATCCCGCTAGGAAAGCGCTGCGGTTCAACCCGGCAGAGGCGATCAGGGAAGAAGCATGATAGTCCTCATATACCTCACCCCCTGGCCCCCTCTCCAAAATGGAGAGGGGGAATAGGGGGCTGGGGGGTAAAGGGGGTGAGGTTAAAACTTTGAATTAAAAAGCTATGAGCACAATCTCAACAACCGATCTGCATAAAGTTTACAGCGAAACGAAAATCCCTGTTAAGGCATTAAATGGCATATCAATAAAGATAGAAGAGGCAGAATTTACTGCTATTGTCGGGCCTTCAGGATCAGGAAAAACCACATTGCTGAATATGCTGGGCGGGCTGGATACCCCGACAAGCGGGCAGGTGCATATCAACGGAACGAATATTACGGCTCTTTCATCTCGAAAGCTGATCGATTTCAGGTTGCACAATATCGGTTTTGTCTTCCAGTCGTTCAACCTGATACCGGTTTTAACGGCAAGGGAAAACGTCGAATTTATTTTGCAGCTTCAGGGTGCCGGTAAGAAAGAAAGGCAGCAAAGGGCAATAGAACTGCTCGAGGCTGTGGGGCTTCCCGATAAGATCGACAGCCGGCCGGGGGACCTTTCCGGCGGACAGCAGCAGCGGGTCTCTGTTGCCAGGGCCCTTGCATCAAAACCGCGCTTTATCCTTGCAGATGAACCCACAGCCAACCTCGACAGCCATTCCACTGCAGAATTGCTGGATATCATGATGAAGATGAACGAACAGTATAAAACAACCTTCATTTTTTCAACGCATGATTCACGGGTCATGGAAAGGGCAAGGAGGATCATAACGATTGAAGATGGGATTGTTGCAAAAGATGAAATTCGTAAATAAATGAATCTTAAATCATTAGATCAATCCGCGGTCATTCGCAAAAATCCGTGTCATCCGCGTGCCATTGATAGAACGCGGATAAACGCGGATCCGCCAGCTGGCGGACAAGTTGCAACGGATTTACGCGGATTTAGTATTAAATTATCAGTAACTCTGGTTTTAACATTTTTCTTTATAAATCTCCCGGCCCAGGAAAAAGAGCGGAACTGGCGCCTGAACGGCCATTTACAGGCACTGCAGGATGTCTGGATACCGCCGGAAACCAGCCAGTGGCAAACCATGACCGCCCTCGGCAACAGGCTGGATTTCAGATGGAACCCGGGAAATACATTTTCCTTCCATGCCGGTGTAAGGAACAACCTCAACCTGGGCCAGATGGTGCAGATGTACTATCCCTACTATGCAGAAATGTCGACGATCGAAGAAGGCTTTTTCGATCTTACCGAACTCTGGGTAAGCGATTCCTCCTACTATTTCTATTCCAATATCGACCGTCTTAATTTCAAGATCAAGACAGGCAGATTTGAAGCCACCGTTGGGCGGCAGCGGATCAACTGGGGCATTAACCTGGTCTGGACCCCGAATGATATTTTTAACTCTTTTAATTATTTCGACTTTGATTATGTTGAAAGACCGGGCTGTGATGCGGTTCTAATGGAATATTTCACCGGGGAGACTTCTTCAATACAATTAGGCTTTAAAATGGATTCTGATGAAGAGATCACTTCTGCCCTTATGTATCGTTTTAATAAGTGGAACTATGATTTCCAGGCTTTTACCGGCGTCATGACTGAAGACCTTGTGCTTGGCGCAGGCTGGTCGGGTGATGTAAAAGGTGCAGGATTTACAGGAGAACTCAGTTATTTCCATCCTTATGATTATTTTTCAGATACCAACGGGGTGCTGGTCGGATCAATCAGTGCGAATTACACCTTCAGGAACTCCCTTTTCATCAATGCTTCCTATTTATATAACAGTGACGGCACAAAAGGTCCGGCAGGGTATGGAACTGTTTTATCCCTTTATGCGGATATTTCGGCAAAGAACTTCACACTGGCAAAACATTCCATATACGCCGGCGTTGGCTACCCTGTCACACCCCTTGTCAGGGCCGATCTTTCCAGCATTTTCAATCCTAACGATAAATCCGGCTTTGTTGGTCCCTCGTTTGACATTTCACTGACAAATGATGTTTCACTGTTATTGATAGGCCAGATTTTCTGGGGGGATACGATGACAGAGTTCGGGGATTACGGATCCATGTGTTATATGAGGCTGAAATGGAATTTCTAAGGATAAAATTTTAATCCGTCCAGGTGTTGATTTTTTCAAATTAATGTTTATCTTTGCCGGCTCAAATTAATTTAATAACACGATCGATATGTATCTCTCGTCAGAAAAGAAAAAAGAGTTTTTTGCAACACACGGAAAATCTGAAGTTGATACCGGCTCCCCGGAAGCACAGGTTGCCATGTTTACCCACAGGATCAACTACCTGACAGGTCACCTGAAAACAAACAAAAAAGATTTCGCCACCCGCCGATCGCTTGTAGCCCTTGTAGGGAAGCGCCGCAGCCTGCTCGAATACCTGAAAGAGGTTGATATCGAGCGCTACCGGGCCATCGTAAAGAACCTTGGTATCAGAAAATAGACAACCATTGTCAACTATATTACACAAAAAGGCAATCTCAGCATTGCCTTTTTTTATATTTATCAATCGAAAAAAGAAGAGAAAAAAATGTCACAAGCAATTATTAAAAAATTCAAACTTGAAGACGGCCGCGAAGTTTCAATAGAAACCGGTCGCCTTGCAAAACAGGCTGCAGGCTCTGTCGTTGTTAAAATGGACGATACCATGCTGCTCGCCACCGTACTCGTAGCCCCGGATGCAAAACCAGACCAGGACTTCTTCCCGTTAACCGTCGAATATAAAGAAAAATACGCCTCAACAGGCAAATTCCCCGGAGGATTCTTCAAAAGAGAAGCCCGCCCATCAGAAATTGAAATTCTCACCTCCCGCCTGGTCGACCGCGCCTTAAGGCCGCTCTTCCCAGATAATTTCCTGAACGAAATACAGGTCCAGGTAATGCTGATCTCAGGCGACAAGAAACAACTCCCCGATTGTCTTGTAGCCCTCGCCGCTTCTTCAGCAATCATGGTCTCCAATATTCCATTCCTTGGACCTATCTCGGAAGTCAGGGTAGTCCGGATCGATGGCAAATTTGTTATCAATCCCACCATTGCCCAGATGGATGAATCAGACCTCGACCTGATGATTGCCGCTACTATGGATAATGTGGTTATGGTTGAAGGCCAGATGAAAGAAGTCTCCGAAACCGTTATGCTGGATGCGATCAAGTACGCCCACAATGCAATTAAAGTGCAATGCCAGGCGCAGATAGACCTGGCCGCAATGCTCCCGGAACAAAAAGAGAAAATGGCCGTCCCGGAACCAGTCGAAAACGAAGAATTACAAAAATCAATTTATAATGTTGCCTATCCGGCATATTATAAGATTGCAAGCGAGGGTATCGCAAACAAGCACGATCGCCATGATGCATTCGAAAAAGTTAAAGATAACTTTATTGAAACCATCGAAGAAGAAACGCGCGAAGAACTCATGCCCCTGATCAACCGCTATTTCCATGATACTGAAAAACTTGCTGTCAGGAATTGCATCCTCGACGAAAGAAAGCGTCTCGACGGGAGAAGCCTGGATCAGATCCGGCCTATCTGGTGCGAGGTCGATTATCTGCCCGCAGCACACGGCTCGGCAATATTTACCCGCGGTGAAACGCAGGCCCTGGTTACCGTTACACTTGGCACCAAACTGGATCAACAGACCCTCGACGGCGCCGTGATCGAAGGCTCCAGTGATTTTATGCTTCACTATAATTTCCCGGGCTTTTCAACCGGTGAGGTAAAACCCATCCGCGGCACAAGCCGTCGTGAGATCGGCCACGGTAACCTGGCAATGCGCGCTTTAAAGCCCGTAATACCCGCCAATGATATCAACCCTTATACCGTCCGTATTGTTTCCGATATCCTTGAATCCAACGGCTCTTCCTCTATGGCATCAGTTTGTGGAGGCACTTTGGCCCTTATGGATGCAGGAGTAAAGATCCCCAAGCCGGTTTCCGGCATCGCAATGGGCCTGATCACAGATACTGAGACCGGAAAATATGCTGTATTGTCAGACATCCTCGGTGACGAGGACCACCTTGGCGATATGGACTTTAAAGTTACAGGGACCATTGACGGGATCACCGCCTGCCAGATGGATATCAAGATCGAAGGCCTTTCATTCGAAATTATGGAGCAGGCGCTCGAGCAGGCAAAAAAGGGCAGGCACCATATCCTTGGTGAAATGATGAAAGCCATTGATAAACCACGTGAAGACTATAAACCCCATGTTCCCAGGATCGAAAAAATGATGGTACCGAAGGAGTTCATCGGTGCAATTATCGGACCCGGTGGGAAGATCATCCAGGAAATCCAGAAAGAGACCGGATCAACCATTATCATTGAAGAAGTCGGTGAATTTGGCATGATCGATATTTTCTCCGGAAATAAGGAAGCGATCGAAGCGGCTAAAGACCGGATCAAGAAGATCGTTGCCATTCCTGAGGTTGGGGAAATTTACAATGGTAAAGTGAAAAGCATTGTAGCTTTTGGCGCATTCATCGAGATCATTCCAGGAAAAGAAGGCTTGCTGCATATTTCAGAAATTGATCATAAGAGGGTTACCGACATCGAACAATACATGAAAGTCGGGCAGCATATCGAAGTGAAACTCATTGGAATTGACCAGAGTACGGGTAAACTGAAGTTGTCAAGAAAAGTACTGCTTCCACCGCCTGCGGAAAAGCAATAATTTTTTGAAACTTAACTGCGCGGGTATCGTACAATTTACTTTAGCTTTGTACTCCCATAAACCGACCTATGCGCCAGTTAAAGATTACTAAACAAGTTACCAACCGGGAGACTGCATCCTTAGACAAGTATTTGCAGGAAATCGGTAAGGTTGAGCTTATTACTGCCGAAGAAGAAGTTGAACTGGCCAGGAGGATAAAGGCCGGTGACAAGGACGCTCTTGAAAAACTAACCAAAGCAAACCTGCGCTTCGTAGTTTCCGTTTCAAAACAATATCAGAACCAGGGTCTCAGCCTTCCTGATCTTATCAATGAAGGCAACCTGGGACTTATTAAAGCCGCCCAGCGGTTCGATGAGACCCGTGGTTTTAAATTTATTTCCTACGCTGTATGGTGGATCCGCCAGTCGATTCTGCAAGCCTTAGCCGAACAATCCAGGATTGTAAGGCTTCCGCTGAATAAGATCGGTTCGATAAACAAGATCAACAAAGCTTACGCCAGGCTCGAGCAACAGAATGAACGCGAGCCGGATGCACTGGAAATTGCCGAAATGCTCGACATTCCTGAAAGCGAAGTCAAAGAATCGATCAGGAATTCAGGCCGTCATATTTCAATGGATGCCCCGCTGATCCAGGATGAGGAAAATACACTCTATGATGTTTTGCGGAGCGATGATACCAATACCCCTGAAAAGGAACTGATGGTCGAATCGTTACGAAAGGAGATCGACAGGGCCATTTCGACACTCACCAGCCGCGAAGCTGATGTCGTCAGGCTTTATTTCGGCCTGAATTCCAAACATCCGATGACACTCGAAGAAATCGGTGAAAAGTTTGACCTGACACGCGAACGTGTCCGCCAGATTAAGGAAAAAGCCATTCGCCGGTTAAAGCACACCTCCCGGAGTAAAATTCTCAAATCCTATCTGGGATAAAAAATGACGAAAAAACATTATCCTCTCATCGCCCCCTCCATGTTGTCGGCTGATTTCGGCAACCTGAAGCGCGACATTGAGATGGTAAATGCCAGTGAAGCCGACTGGTTCCACATCGACGTGATGGATGGTGTTTTTGTCCCTAATATTTCTTTTGGCTTTCCCGTTCTTAAACACATCCAGAAATACGCCCGCAAGCCGCTGGATGTGCATCTTATGATCGTTGATCCCGATCGCTATCTTGAACGGTTCCGGGAGCACGGCGCCGAGGTGATCAGCGTCCATTATGAAGCCTGCACCCATCTGCACCGTACAATTCATGCCATAAAAAAACTCGGTGCTAAAGCCGGGGTAGTCCTGAATCCGCATTCACCGGTTTCATTGCTTGAAGAGATCATCGATGATGTGGACCTGGTCATGCTTATGTCTGTAAACCCGGGATTTGGCGGGCAGAGTTTCATCGATGGCACACTTGGGAAAATAACGGCCCTCCGTGAACTGATGGCACGAAAAAATACCGATGCTTTAATTGAAGTTGATGGCGGGGTGACCTTTGAAAACGCGCCCCGGCTGATTCATGCCGGAGCGCAGGTGTTGGTGGCGGGAAATACTGTTTTCGGCTCTCCTGACCCAACGAAGGCCATATCAGATCTGAAAAATCTTTAACTCACCTTGTGTATTGATACATACATGATGTTTGGACCCTGTCGCAGGTTCATCGGGGTCATCGCTGTGTGATATACCCAGATAGAAATGATCTGCCCTGGCAACAGGTAAATGACGTCACTGACATTTGGCGCATTGTTGTTGGTTAAAGGCAAGTGGTCCGGTCCGTTCATATAGCCTATCTGCAAGTTGTTACCGATAGAGTTGGATCCGGTGATCCCCGGTGCCGCCCCGGTATAGATAGCAATGGAGACATAGGAATTGGGTGCAACCATAACCGGTCCGCCTTCAATGGTTTCTACATTAAACTCGCATCGTGCATTGACCTGGTAATAACCTTCCTGGACAGCCGCAAAAAAGGCATTTTCTACTGGAGTGGGCATATTTACGGCCGGTGCAAGAACAAACTCAAATTGCTCGTCATATCCAACCGGAAGAGGGGTATCGAAGGTGAAATTTACCGGGGTCCAGATTCCGGGAGGTATTGTCTGAACCAAGCCAGCCCCGGAGGGATCCACCTGGTAAGCCCTGATCCTGCTTTGATTAGGAAGGTCGACAATTCCGCTCTGGTTGGTGCGGATCATAGTCGTATTATCGCTCTGGGCGGTTGCGGTCAGAGCGGCGCCAAGGCAGACTTTAAAAGTACCATCCATGCCGAAAATCCCCACACTGTAATCAATGAATGGAGGGTTCATTCCTGCTGACATCCGGAATAGCTGGGAAGCATTAAACACTACAGGTCCACCCAGCGTAGAGCCTTCAATCTCAATCTGGTGTGGGAACAGGCCAATTGCCGACATATCTGTTACATAGAGCCTTGCCATTGGATTTGCCACACCAGGAAATGCGAAGGAAAGGGACATGGGTTGCGGTCCTGAACAAAATTCAGGGTTCCCATAGGGGATATTTGGAAGCTGTATCCATGGATCTGACCAGGTAAAATCCAGGTTCACCCACGAACTGCCGTTATATCCACTGAAATTGCTGCCGTTCCAACGGATTGTACCGGCATTGCTGGTCGAAGTATTTCCAATCAGCACTGCCCCGTTGACATGCAGTTTCTCCAATGGATTGGTAACACCTAAGCCAACATTACCACCCTGCTTGATGTATAATGCATTGGCCAGAGCGTTTTTTTCGATCGTAAGAACATCAAGGGCACTGGCATGGTCCCTGATCTTGAAACCGCCACTGTTGGTAGCTTTGAATTTCCAGTCCGCTGTGCTGGCATTGTCGATCATTTCAAATGCAGCACCACCTCCTCCTCCAAGATTTTGGATCCTGATTGAGGGAGAGGTCGTGTTTTTTGCTACATGCAGTAAATAACCAGGAGTGTTGGTACCAATCCCAACATTCCCGGTATTGGTGTTGTAAATGTCGTTGCCGGTGGTATTCCATTGGCCATTTACATTCATTGCCATAAATAACAATATACAAGCAATGCTCGCCGATAGCGTAAATAATTTTTTCATGGCTTGATTTTTTAATTGATAATGAAGACGTTGACTCAAACAAATATACAAAAAAAAGTTTCATATGTCAAGATAGTGCATATATATTTATATGTGTATATTTACATGTTTCGAAACCATTACTTAATTAAACAAATCAAGCCCTGAAAAAAAAAATGCGCCCCGACTTTTTCAAGAAGGAGCGCATAATATCTCAGGAGTTATACCCTATTTCAGTAAGCCAAAAAAGTAATTCAGCTTAAAACTTTTAACTCACCCTGTGAATTGATACATAAACCTGGTCAGATCCCTGAATGATAGGCAGTGGAACCAAAGCAGACTGCCAGAACCAGATTGAAATGATCTGGCCGGCGACAAGGTAAACCACGTCACTGACATTGGGAGCATTATTGTGTATCAGAGGCCATGGCTGAAAATCTGGTCCCAAGATACCTATCTGAAGATTGTTGCCAATAGCGTAAGAGGTTGTAGCTCCGGGAGCAGGACCAGTATAAATTGCAATAGAAACATAAGAGAAAGGATCAATTGATCCGGGAGTGTTGGGAACCTGGACGGAAGCCCGTGCATTTACCTGGTAATAACCGGTTTCCAGGGCTGTAAAATAAGACATTTCGGGTGGTACTGGAGCTGCGGCTGACGGGGCAACGGTAAATTCCCCTAATTGATCCCAACCTATCGGCAGCGGAGAATCATCAGTAAAATTTATTGGCGTCCAAACACTAGGTGGGATAAACTGAGTAGTCGGATCCACCTGGTAGGCCCTAATTTTGCTTTGCATATCCAAATCCAGCCATCCGCTTGCAATCCTGCCTTGAAAGTGCGTTCCAGTGTACCTTATAGTTCCGGGATTGGTACTTGCTGTAGTTCCAAGCCGGATTGCACCACTGACCTGAAGTTTTTCAAGTGGTGTAGTGCTCCCTAAACCGACATTACCTCCTGCATCAATATAAATGGCATTAGCAGCCGAACCTGATTCAATCGTCATAACATCAAGTGCAGATGAATGATCCCTGATTTTGAATCCGCCACTGTTTGTAGCTTTGAATTTCCAGTCAGCGCCGCTGGCGTCGTCGATCATCTCAAATGCAGCACCACCGGTGCCGCCGGCATTCTGGATCCTGATTGAAGGAGAGACCATGCTTTTTGAAACATGAAGAAGATAACCGGGAGTTGTCGTCCCGATCCCAACATTTCCCGTGTTGGTGTTGTAAATGTCCGTGCCAACAGTTGTCCATTGGGCATTAACCTGGACAAATGTCAGGCAAACCAGGCAGGCTATTCCTGCTGTCAAAGTAAGAATTCTTTTCATGATTTTTCAATTTATAAATTGATAATTAAGACTTTAACTGAGCCAAATATACAAAATCAAAAGCTATATGTCAAGTATATTTATATATAGATTTGTAGATTTAACAAATAAATAAGAATATTTATCTTTAAGCCCTCAAATAGAAAAGCAATATGAACGAAGTGATTTCTCAATTAAAGCCTGAAAGGCTATGGTTTTATTTCGGCGAAGTACTTAAAATACCGCGCCCATCTAAAAAAGAAGAAAAGATAATTGATTACCTGAAGAACTTTGGGGCTGCTCATCATCTCGAAACTATAAATGACGCGGTGGGTAACATTATTATCCGTAAACCTGCAAGCAAAGGATTAGAACATGCCCCTTCCGTGTGTTTACAGGGGCATGTCGATATGGTTTGTGAGAAAGATGCCGATGTGGTTCATGACTTCGATAAGGATCCTATCCAGGTTTTTACTGAAGATGGCTGGTTGAAAGCACGCGGTACCACACTTGGCGCAGATAATGGCATCGCAGTTGCGACAATGCTTGCCCTGCTTGAAGCTGAAGATTTAGTTCATGGTCCCCTGGAATGCCTGTTCACAGTGGATGAAGAGACAGGTTTAACCGGCGCTTTCGGCCTGGAACCAGGCTTATTGAAAAGCCGCATACTGCTTAATCTTGACTCGGAAGATGATGGCGAATTCTTTATCGGTTGTGCAGGTGGAAAAGACACCGTCATAGAATTGCCAGTTTCGACTGAACCTGCACCCAATGGTTATCAAACCTTCAGGATGAAGGTATCCGGCCTGCAGGGAGGTCATTCCGGCGACGACATCCACCGAAATCGCGGCAATGCCAATAAAATCCTGAACCGCTTCCTCTGGGAATCGGAACAGAAATTCGATATCCGGGTTTCTTTTGTTGAAGGTGGCAATTTGCGCAACGCCATTGCCCGTGAAGCCACAGGTATTTTCTTAGTCTCTGAAAATCACGTTGATGAATTAAAAGCCTTTGCAGGGCAATACGTTAAAGATCTCAGGTTTGAATTCAGGGTTTCGGAACCGGATCTGAAAATCGAGCTTGGAGATTTTGAACGCCAGGGCACAGTTCTTTCAAAAAAGACACAGGACCATCTGCTTAATTCACTATATGCCTGCCCACACGGTGTTATCGCATGGTCGCAGGATATTCCGGGATTCGTGGAAACCTCCACTAACCTGGCATCAGTTAAAATGCAGGATGGCAAGTTCCGCATCGCAACCAGCCAGCGCAGTTCCATCGAATCGGCCAAGGAAGATATCTGCAATATGGTTGCTTCCGTTTTTAAAATGACCGGTGCATCCATTGAACAATCCGACGGCTACCCCGGTTGGGCACCGAATCCGAATTCCAGGGTACTTGATCTCTGCGTGCAATCCTACGAAAATCTCTTTGGCAGAAAACCAGTGGTAAGGGCGATTCACGCCGGCCTTGAGTGTGGACTGATCGGGGATAAATACCCGGGAATGGATATGATCAGCTATGGGCCTACCATGCGCGGCGTCCACTCGCCCACAGAAAGGCTGGAAATCAGCACTGTCGATAAATTCTGGGTGCTGACGCTGGATATTTTACGGAAATTAGCCGGAAAGTAATTTTGAATTCTAAATGTTGAATTTTAAATTCGGGAAGCTAATTAATTCAAAATTTAGAATTTAAAATTCAACATTTCTAAAAGCCTACGCCGAAGCCGATCCGGATTATCGGGTTGCTGTAAGGGGAATAAACGGTTTCGTTTACATTGAAAAGCATCATAAAGTTAACTGAGGCCCTCTCCCCCATCCATTGCCTGTAGCCTCCGCCAACAAAAATATCATGGGCCCATGGCGCCGAATTATCAGGCATTACAGTCGGTGGATACACAAAATTGGTGATGTACAAAGGAGCGTATTCCAGGTGTGCAAATAAATCACGCCATACGAAATAGCGGGCAAAAATACTACCACCGTATGCGCTTGAGGAGTATGACCAGGCTGGATTGGGATCGTTGTAATCATAATACTGGTAAGTCAACCCGAGGCCAGCATGGAATTTTTCAGTTACACGGTAACTGGCAATAGGGGAAACTTCAATATAAGTCACGTCTCCGAACTGTGCTCCAATGATGCCCCCAAAATCCATCCGGCTCAGGATATCGTGAGTTTTAGGCTGCTTGACAGTTTTTAAGGTATCCTGGGCATTTAAGGTGATAAGGGGGTAAAGTGATAAGGTGATAAGGAGAATTACCAGTCTTTTATAAATTCGCAGCATGCGGAAAATTTTTAAAGTAACGGCAAAAATAACCAATATATTTCAATGCCCTGATGGTAGCCCGGCACAATAAAACACTGAGAAAACCGTATGTAGATGAGATTATCTATTTTTGCAGCCAAATTACCTTTGATGAGAAAGAAAAGATTGCCGGTCACCTCTAAATTGTTGCTTGGGATTTCTCTTTTCCTGTTTATCTCCCTGATTTCCTGCCAGAAAGAAAATATCGATACGGACCCTGATGTAATGCTTGATTTTTCGCAGGATACCGTGTTCTTCGATACCATTTTCACCAGCCTTGGCTCCACTACTCAGTCTTTCACCTTTCATAACCGGGGAAAGCAGAAAATTGTCGTTTCCTCGATCCGCCTTGCCGGTGGCGAAAACTCATACTACCGGATGAATGTTGATGGGTTGCCTGCCTTTGAGGTCAATGATATCGAAGTCGGTGCCGAAGACAGCCTGTATATCTTCTGCCGGGTTACGATCGATCCGACAGATACACGAAACCCTTTTGTTATCAGCGATTCCATCATTTTTGAAACCAATGGCAATGTACAGGATGTCAATCTTGTCGCCTGGGGCCAGAATGTGAATTATATCCTTGCAGATACTTACATTTCCGGTTATCCCAAATTCAAGATCATAGCCCATGAAAATGAGACCGTGCGCTGGACCTCCGACAGGCCTTATGTGATTTATGGCTTTGCTGTGGTCGATTCTATGGCACCCCTTGAAAACGAGCGGGGTACAAAGATCTATTTTCATAATAATTCCGGTCTATGGATTTACAAAGGCGGTAGCATCAAAGTCAGAGGTACTGTCGATGCCCCTGTTGTCTTCCAGGGCGACAGGCTGGATGATTTTTACAGGGATGAGCCGGGGCAATGGGACCGTATCTGGATCAACGAAGGAAGCATCAATAACGAAATTGATTATGCAATCATCCGTAACGGCTTTATCGGGCTGCAGCTTGAAACCATGCAGGAGCAGATGGGAAACCAGATGATCCTTTCGAACACCCGGATCGAAAATATGACAGGCTACGGTATTTTGACCAGGTTTTACAACATGACGGCCTTCAATAATGTAGTCGTAAACTGCGGGCAATACCTGGCGGCTTTCACCTGGGGCGGAGTCTATGATATCAGGCAATGTACCTTTGCCAACTACTGGTCAAATTCAGTAAGGGTTTCTCCTTCCATCGTCCTGAACAATTATGCTGTCGATGAGGATGATGTTGTCTATCCTTTTGAATTCCAGGGCTATTTCGGTAACAATGTTTTTGACGGAAGGAATGATGATGAATTATTGCTGTTGAGTGACCCTGGCGCCCAATTCGATTTTCATTTTGATCATTGCCTGCTCAGGACAATGACGGATGTATCGGACCAGGACCTGTACACGGCCTGCCTCGTTAACCAGGACTCCCTGTATATCGATTACCTTGAAAATAATTTCCAGCCCGACACCCTCTCTCCTCTTATCGATGCCGGGACGCCCACTGTTGTAAGCGAATCCTTTTTTGACCTGGGCCGTGACATAATCGAATCCAGCCGCGAAAAAGACCTGCCTGATATTGGGGCTTATGAATTTGTGAAGCCGGATTAAATTAATTCCAAATTCCAGATTCCAAATTCCAGGTTCCAAATTCCAGGTTCCAAATTCCA
>CAYJNJ010000092.1:0-19794 GCA_964371595.1 uncultured Bacteroidales bacterium
CGACGCAGAAGACCGGTGCCACGGGGGTGCCATAGGAACCCTGGGGTGAGCAGCCACCTGTGGCGCTAAATCCGGTGAGCCATGCGGTGAAGGCAGCATTGATGGCAGCCTGGTCGGTGTAGGCACACATGGAGGTATAGCTGTCGATGGGCTCATTGACGGTGACCGCGGGCGCGGCAGAAATACCGAAACTACGTGTGATAGAGGCAGTTGAACAGCCATCAGTGACACTATAAATAATAGTAACCGTATCACCTACACAATGCAGGGGGGCAGTATAGCCACTCAGATCAGGTGGTGTGACACCGCATGCATCTTCAGTTACGGCAAATTGGGCTTTCCAGGCATTAAAAGCTGTATTTATATCTGTTTGGTTTGCATAATCACATGCACCAGAATACTGGCTTGCTGGTCCAGTAACAGCAACAACTGTACTGCTTCCGGTCACCGAACCGTCCCTGAAATAAAAACTCTTTGGGGTACTGCAGTATGTCTGATTAAAACCTTCTGAATAGGGAATATAATCGCTGGCTCCGGGCGTAGTGACATCCCAGGAAAGGTCAGAAGACCCTGAACAACCATTATATATAAAGGTAAGTGTGAACAACACTGTATTATTCGGTAAAGTTAGGCCTTCAGTATCGGCAAATCCACTGGCTACAATTGAACCAGGCGAAGGGTTACCAACTAAAAAGTTGTCCCAGTTCATTAGCGGATTGACAGTATACGAACTATATGTCAGGGAATCCGGATCATAGTTTAATGTCAGGGAAATGATGCCCACTTTAAGGAAATCAGAGACTGTAATATCGACATTGACATTATCGCCTGCACAATAACCTGTAAGATCAGGAGCAGTTGTAATAGGTCCTCCGACCCATATAGTATCCTTGCAGGTAGCAAAGTTTCCGCATTCGTCTGTAGCTGTCCACGTTACAATAGTTTCACCGATGGGTAAAACTTTCCCGGCAAGGGTTATTCCACCGCCACTATAATTATGTGCCAATGTAATTACACTGCTGCAATTGTCTGTCACATTCGATGGATCGAATTCTGTCCCGATAATTGTATAAGTTGAGCCTCCCAGAATTGTAGGACAGCGACTTCCGCTCGGTGCACAGGTAAGCGATGGTGCCTGTGTATCACCACCTGTGTAGGAAACTACTGCATTGGAAGCAAAATTATTACAGGCATCCTTAATGGAGTAAGTGTAAGTGGCTGACCAACTGCAGTCAGTACCAGTTACGGATGAATTAATCAGTGTTGCAATGACCGTTCCGCAGTTATCAGTATATTCTGCTTCAATATCTTCTGGCGGTGGGCCGGCCTGGGCATCTTCGAGGCAGGTATTGCCCATCGGGCCTCCAGGCAAGGTGCCCGTTAATACAGGTGGCAGGGCATCAACGGTGCGGCTAAGATTTTGATAAACGTAGATAAAATTACCACAATTGTCGGTAACCTTGTATGTCCTTACAATAGTTTCAACACAGTTGATAATGCTTGGAGTACCATCTGAAAAATGCGTCACTGCCGGTATACCACAATTATCTGCTTCATCGGTGACAACAGCAGGATCTGCTGCAGGGAATGGGTTATTGCATCCATTCACAATAATACTCGGCGGATTTGAAGCTGATGGATTTATATTATCATCAACATAAACGATCCTCGTAGCTGTGTCGGTACACAAAGTTGTGCCATTTGTGACAATCAACCTAAGTGTATAAGTGGAATCACAAATCGATCCGGTATTGACTGTAACTGATTGACTTATAGAAGACCCAGATATAGAACCATTTCCAGTAATAGACCAGTTGTAATTGAGTCCGGCGGGACCGGTATAGGTATTAGTTGCCAAAGGGCATACCGATTCAGAACCAGTCACTGTTATAGAGGATACAGGTTGAGGTTTAACAGTCAAGATAACTATATCATCTGCACTACAATTGTTGGAGCCATTTGAGGTAACGACTGTTAATTTCAGGGTTGCTGTTGTCCCGTAAACCCAAACAGGGGAAGTTAGTGAAGAAGGAGTAACAATATTAGGAGCTGTTCCGCCATCATAAGACACAACACTCCAGGTTGTAGATACTATAGAATATCCGGGTGCAGGAAATGCCGCACCGTCCATTGTGAAGATTGTATATACTCCCTGGTCGCATAGTGACTGCGCAGCACCAGCTTCCGCATTACCAAAAGTAAGTTCGCCAACCTGAAGAGGGGCGATAAAATCATCGAGGTCGGCTGTTGCTGAATTAGATGCCTTTGCTTTAATCAAAATACTCGTAATGCGGATGTCATTACAGGCATTAATTGCACCGATAATATCCGATAAGTTAACAGCAGCTTCAACAAACGTTTCGGATAGATATGTGTTAGTTCCAAAAGCCAGCCAGGGGACGCTTGTCGAAGCAGTGTTTGTTGCTGCAAAAACAGAAGAGGCCGGGAAACTCGTAAATAGAACATATGTATAGACCCCTCCGGAAAGCTGCCAACGGAAAACATTGAATTCTGGGGCGATATTATTGCCGAAATGGACATTTAAGACAAAATCCCCAACCGTCCTTCCACCGGTCGATGTAGGGGCATCACTGACAAATGTTTGGTTTGACGTATTCAGATATAGTGAATCCTGGTAAAATTCAAAATCAATATAAGAATCACCATTATTTGAAAATCTGTCAGCTGATAGTATAACCCATACTTTGCCGGTTGAAGTATCAGTTGTTAAATGGATTAATGCATTGTCCAGATCAAGCTTTGCAGTGGCTTTTGCAAATGTATAACCCCAGGTATTCGGATTATCAACAAATTTATCACCGCCGGTAAATTTATTATCGGTTTGATCATTCCAGATATCTGTCAAATGGTACGTTGTGGAGGTAACTAGTGGGGTACCATCATTGTTAAACACAAATCCTCCGGTTCCGCCGGTGCCTGTAACCCAGTCACCTTTATTCGCCGTTGGGGTATTAGCCTCTAAATTGCCGTCAATATCAAATCCACCTGCAGGCGGATAGACAGGAGCAACACCTGTACCGACTTGTGCAAAACTTTCTCCTGATAAAAGGATACCGAGGAAAATTATCAGGCTTAATATTGAAGAGGGAAAAAATCCTTTTAGGTAACAAGTACAACGAAGGATCGTCTGTGAATTAATTACCGTTGAGAGTAGATTTCTTTTCATGATATTGGGTTATTAGATTGATGATTTGGGTAATATCTGTTTTATCCGGGGGGAAATCACGTATTACCAGATTATTTATGAATAATCAATTCCTTTTAAGGAGGTGAAGAAGACCCGCTCATGTATGAGAGAGGGTGGGGGACAAGATGTTTCCATTTACGGAAAGTTCTGATAATCATAACTTTGGGCGTAATTAGGCTTGGCAAAACCTTTATATATACTCTTTTACAATGTAAATATACTAAACAATTATAAAAAACAAATAATACATGGATAAATTATCTTAATAATAATACTTTAATCTACCAGGATTAGATTATTATTGTTTGTGGATGGTGGGTAAAAATCTAATTTTTAGGGCCTGGAACCCTAAGTGGACAAATTTAGAAAAAGATATTGATCTTATACAATAATTTTTAATATTTATCAATTATTTAACAAAATAAAATTAAAATCCCCTTTCAAAATAAATGAAAGGGGATTTTTTAGAAAATTTCAATGCTTAGGCAGCGTAGGCTACCATGGGCAATAAATTTCATAAGTCGTTATTCTTCCAGCTTTTTCCTGGCGTCATAAACTTTCTTGCTTCCATAACCGGCACCAAGTGCGAGCAGGATTACTAACCCGCTGCCAACCGGGGCATATCCGCCAACCGGGGCATTATCTCCGCTACCGGATGGATCTCCGCCCGGCATAGGTTGAGCTAATAAACTGTTCAAGGCCACTGTGAAAGTGATGAAGAAAACTGTTAAGAGAACTATTTTGACCGCTTTTTTCATAGCTTTAATTTTTATCGTTTACAAATTTACTATTATCAGAATTGTTCACGTTAACTATTTAACGAACACTTTCTTCGTCACTGCGTTGTTGTCAGAAATCACTTTCACAACATAGACTGCGTTTCCATTTGGAACAGAAATGATGTTCAGCCCGTTGCTTGCGCTTGTACGGCTGATTTCCTGTCCAAGGATATTATAGATTACGATTTCTCCCTTCAGTTCGTTGAAATCGACATTGATGCTGCGGTTACCTGCATAAATGCTATGGAGGTCAGAACCCTGGCTGTCACCAATACCCTGGTATTCGGCAAAATGCACCACAAAACGTGCTGAAGCGCCTTCACTTGCAGAGAAACTATAAGTGCTCATTTGACGGAGGCTTATTTTCTGACCGGTGACAACATCCTCAAGGTAGATAGGTGTGGAAGCATCAAAACTTTCAACATTTGAAGCGGTGAGCGTATAAGTACCTTCTTCCGGTGTATTTACACCGAGGAGAACGGTAGGCGTCTGGGTTGTATTGTTCAATGTATTAATTGACATCTTCTCCGTTCCCATCATGGTATAAAGCTGCGGAGCAGATTCTGCCATCATTTTGCGGGCGTCAAAGGCATAATCCAGATCAGGGGTCGCTTCTTCATTAAAATAAATTATTGATTCATCATTGTCTGTCCCATTAGAAAGAGTCAGGCTCAGAAGGTTCATCCTGTTTTCATTTGATTTCCAGAAATCCTGGCTGCTGTGAACGCGGACTGCGTCAGAAACACCCAGCGTACCGGCGGCAGAAGCATTTACAAAGAAACCCTGTCCTGCCGGGATAAACTGTGTACCGCCGTTTGTACCGGGGCCACCAACTACATAACTTGCGTAAGTAGTGCCTGTCCAGACATAATAGGCATTCGTCGTAAGATTAGTCCTTGTCCAGCCTGATGCTGCATCCCAGTCAACTGCCGAAGGGTATGGGTTGCCAACGAAGTTCCAGCCGTCACCTGTGCTTGTAATAGCAGTGCTTAATGTTCCTGTGTTCAGAACACCATCAAACGAAGTGGTAGTGTCGCCAAGTGGTGGTAAATCCTGGTCAAATTTATTGACACTTGAAGTCCAGACAGCATAGCCTTTCATAACGCTTAGCGGAGTGGTTTCATCTTCAATAAATGGGCTCCATGAGCTGGTTGTTTCATTATAGGTGAACATCCAGGTATGAAGGAAAACATTAGCAGTAGCTGATGTGGTTGGCTGCGTCACATACCAGTAACGATCTGCTCCAAGGAAACGTTTTACTGAAGTATTACCGGTCACAGTTCCGTATGTGATCAATGAGCCGTCACCTGCTGGAACATTCCATGATTGGATGATCAGGCTGCCGGTGATATTAAGATCATGAGCATAGGCATTATCACCTCCGCCAATCCTGGGAGTAGCACCGGCGGCTGGTATAGAGACATTATGGCCCGCATCGGGGATAAAGTTGGTCGACCAGTTGGTATTAGTCCGCCAATCATTGGTCGGAGCTCCATCCCAGGTAATTGTTGAACGGTGGCTGCCTGCTGTCATATCAGTATTTAGTGCGGCACTGAGGACCCATTCTGAAGCTGTTGGAGTCGTGTTCGGCGCAACAATATTATAATGGCGTACCGCATGCTTACCGGTGTAATCAAAACCGGAAAGGCTGCCGTTATATACATCCATGGAAGTCCCTGTAAGATAATCCCCATAGATGGATAAAAGGTAATTGGTAGTTCCACCAGTTCCGACAAGCGCGGATGTAAGATTAGGGCCAAAATCCACTGCATCGGATGCTACTGTATATTTTCCGCTTGCAGCAATTGTTCCGGTTAACTGTACGCTGGAACTTCCATTAAAACTCACATAATATGCATAATGATTGGTAAGGTCTACTGTTGCGGCGCTTGGGTTATAAATCTCAATGAAATTAGTGGTTGTATTCGAGGGGTCACCTATTTCAGAGAAAAATAAACTTGCAGGGGTTAATGGTAAAGTCAGGTAATTATTGGCAGCAAGAATAGGTGCATAAAGAACTGGTGTACCAAGAGTCGGTGTAAGATAATAGATGTTGCCACTTCCCATTAATGATATCTCAAATGAGATACCGGCATTAACAGCTGCATTTGATACAGGCATTGTTACCGTGTAAACTTTTGAATAGGTAGTAAGTACGTTAGCCCTTGTCCCTGTAAAATTGAAACAGCTAAAGGTAAACCGGCTCGCTGTATTGTTGGCCGGAGGGTTAAATAAATAACTGCCCGACAGTAAAAGCCCGATAGGTGTTGCCGTTATGCTTGATGCAATACTGGGTCCAAACCCAACTGTATTGTAATTAATATAGAACTCCAGCCCTCCCAGGTAAGTTGTGCTGACATCGGACTTAATTTCAATATCAAAAATTAGGTTACTGCCTGATCTGATGACATTGGTAAACTTTACATCCAAACTGGCTGCTAAAGCATTAAATGTCATAAAAATGGAGAGGCTAAGAAGAAGTATTTTTATTTTTTTCATAGCTTTTTATTTTATTATAATGATTAATTCAATTATCGGTCAAAGGTAATATGAAATTCATAAAGATTAAGGAACCTGGGTTCCGTTACCAACATTGGGCATCCACATGAAGAACAGGTCGAAATTCTGTACCTGTGTATTCAGGTCGAAATCTCCTCCATAATAACCCTGTAAACCAACCTGGGCCATCCATACAAAGAATAGGTCAAAGTTGGAAACCTGGCCGTCACCGTTACCATCAGCTGCATACATACCAAATCCGCCAGTCAGAGCTTTTTGTCCGTTCAGGTAAGCCTGGCTCTGTGCTGTTGTGAAATCGTACGTATAAACACCGCTTACCGTTGGTACAGCAGTCGCTGACATCATACTGAGATGATTGCGGTGATAAACTACAACATAAACGTTATCGGTAAAAGTATTTGAAAATGTTACTTCACTTGAGCCATCCAGTCCTACGATATTTCCGTTGCTCAGGATAAAGGCAGCATGTTCTTCTACTATCGTGGCAGAAGTTGCTGTATTGGCGGCTCCGGCTGTTTCACGGACCTGGAGTATCACCCAGTCAACAACATTCGCATTTGGAATTGAGCCGACACTTTCAGTCCCAGTGTAATTCCACGGAGCAACATTATAAGGCTGAGCAAGGGGCAGGAAACCGTCTGTATTTAGCGAGGTATTCATGGTTGTTCCGTTAAACGGACCTTCCAGGAAAGCTTTGATGTTAAAAAGCGTACCTGTAGTTACAGCACCATCATAATAAGCAACCGGGATAAAAGTAAGGTCGGGCTGGGCAAAATCGCAACCTGCATCGAATGTTAATGCGGATTGGCCACCGTTGTATGTAAAGTGCAATGTAAGTATGACATCGTCATTATTCGGATCGATATCCAGGCCATTATAATCTGACCATTGAATGCCTATCTGCGATGTGGCCACCATGTTATTAATGAAATAACCTGTCAGTGTTCCCGGGGTGTTTCCGGTGTATGTTAACACGACATCATCATAACCTATAAACAGTGAGATTGCACCCACATCCATCAGGAAATTCTTGGCAGTGATCGGAAAATCGATTGTCTGGCCGATTGTGCCTGAGGTTGAAGGCAGGCTGATTTCAGGTCCGCCGAGCACAGGTGCGATACTTCCATCATTATAAGTTGTCGGGAATGGATTCAAAGCGATATCTGTAAGTTCACAACCGCCTTCAAATGTGATTGCGCTGGCGCCGAAATTGTAATCAAAGTTAAGGGTCAATAAAGTGCCGTCAATCAGTGCCCCACCGGCATTACTCCAGGTGATCCCGATTAATCCTTCTGATGATAGGTAGGCCGATGCACCGGTGATAGTTCCGTCAGTAATATTAAGAAAATCAAGATGTGCAGGGTTAAAGCCGATATTCAATGTAATTGCCCCCATGAGGTTTGGATCATATCCGGCTGCAGTAACAGGGATATTTACAGTTCCCCCGGGAGTTGTAACCAGGTCTCCGATAGTCAGCTGGTAAGCGGATCCGAGCGGTTCAATCAACCCGTTGTCAAATGAAACAACTGCTGGTGACAGATCGGTGTAAGCCACTTCGCAATTGCCTGTAAAGACAAATTCTGAAGGACCGGTTCCATCATAAGAGAAATTTAATGTTAGAAATTGTGTATTAAGCGTTTGGCCGTTGGTATTGGAATATGCAACACTAACCATTCCGGAAGTGTTGTCTCCGCTCACGAGCACTGCAGTAAGTGTGCTTGAATAACCCGTGAAATCTAATACAGCAGGGTCAAATGCAATATATAAGGTTACAGCTCCGGCATTCTGTGTAAATCCGGCACCTGTAACACCAATTGCCACAGGTCCTGCCGTAGCCAGCAACTCATCAATCGTGATGGTTGCTACTCCTGCGTTTGGGCCTATACTTCCATTCGTATAAGTTACCGGGACCGGGTTCAGCGCGATATCGGTGAATTCACAACCTGCATCGAAAGTCAGGTCGCAGCTTCCTCCTAAAGCACTATATTGAAAATTCAATGTGAGTATAGTGCCATTGATATCTGCACCGTAGGGATCTGTCCATTGGATACCTACCTGGCTGCTTGCGGCCATGTTATTGATGTAATAACCTGCAAATTCCGGATCACCAGGTGTGGATCCTGTAAAAGTCAATACATTCGGATCATAGCCAATAAAAAGTGAAACAGCACCGACATTCACCGGTAATCCTGCAACATCAATGTCGAAAGATACCGCACTGCCGGGAGTTGCTGTGACGGATTCAATTTGAGCTGTCTGTGCTTTCAAATTAAATGACCAAGCCAGAAGTACTGTTAGTAAAAGGTAAATTTTCCTATTCATATCATTAAATTTTAATTATTTCTTGTATTCCAGAGATATATGGTTCAATTAATCTTCACTATTTTCTTAATTGCATGTTTAATTATTCCATCTTGATTCCCCCTTATTTCAAGGAAAAATAGTCCGTCCGGTAAACTGCTTAAATCCAGGCTTACCTTATTTATATATTGAGAGTTGGTTATCTCCTGGGAAAAAACTGCTATTCCCTTGGAATTGTAAATCATAATTGTTTCGAAACAGGTTAATATGGTTGAATTGATTTCGAGCCTGTCCCTGAATGGAACCGGGTAAACCGACAGGGATTGAAATTCAGCAGGGCTCTCTATAAATGTAAGAGTGTCTACAAATAGTAAGGCGTTACCTGAAATCAATGAACAATGTTCTGACCCGAGACGGCAAGCAAACAGGTCTCCATTCATACTATAAACCGCAGGAGTAATGGTAAGCAAGGATGTATTGACATTATAATAAGGTGCGGCATTGCTAAGGTCAGTCCAGTTATTGCCGTCATCAGTGCTGATAATCCATTGGTAATCGGTGGCCCCTGAAGCGATGACTTCAAAATGGGCTTCATTCGGTTCAGTAACTGAATCATTTAATGGTTGTGATTCAATGACTGGTACCGCGTATTGAGTCAAAATACCATCATTAAGTGTTATATCGATCGGATTAAGAAATGAATTCAGGACCTGGCTGCCTTCTTCAAAGGCGAAAATTTGATCCTGGTTTTCATAATCAAATTTCATATCAAATAATTTTCCACCCGTGATAGAAACCGCCAGAACATCTTCCCAATGGATTGATACACCTGGTGGACTAGTCTGAGGAGTAACCGTAAATTCACCTGCAAGCAAATCCGGGTATATATTTACAAGCTCAAGATAAGTGAGGCTGTTTGTATCGAACGAGATATTAAAAGTAAACTCAATTACATCGTAGAAATCTCCTACAAGGATCGGCTCATTAAATTCATTACCGGGGCAGGAGTGGGTATATCCAAGAGATGCAACAGGAAAAGCCATTGCCACTTCAAGTAATGCAGTGTCAGTTATTTCAATGCATTCATCTGCGGTTAGTACGCAACGATAGGTGTACCCGTTAAAACTCAGAGGGACATCGTAAATAGTAAGTGTGTCGTTGGTCACACCTGAATAAACTGAATTATTTTGCAGGTCTGAAAAACCGGAACCGGTATTTTCCTGCCATTGGTATAATGGATTGCCCGCTGAGGTGACCCTGAAGATCACATCATTATCCGGGTAAGATTGTACATTGTCGGGTTGGTTAATGATCTGAATGCTGTTTGCAATACTTCCGTCGAATGTATCGACCGGGATGATCTCAAGGTTTGTGTTGGCTATTTCGGTACCCGGAAGGAAGGGGAGAAGGGTAGAATCACCGAGGAAAGAAAAGCTGAGATCAAAAAGTTTTTCTCCTGTAATATAAAAAGGTGTGATATAACTATAAGCGATATTAATCTGTCCGTCTTCAGCATTGTATGAGACAGATCCGGGGATTGAGGGATTGATATTGACAATTGAAAGGAATTCTGCCGCATTGGTATCATATCCGATATAAATAGTCATAGCTCCAACATCATTGAAATCCATGACATCCAGAGGGACCAGGACATTTTCACCAGCGCATGAGGTGATATTTCCGAGTGTTGCCGTGGCGTTTTGGGACTTCATTATCATTGGTTGTAGAAGTAAAACAAATATGACCAGTTTAATTCGCATTATTTTGTTGGTACCAGCTTATCATTCTTTATTTAATTGAAAAAATAAAACCGAAGAGGGGAAACGGGTTCCCCTCTTCGGAAAATCTATTGATTAGTGTGAGATAACCATTCTTTCGGTTGAGATGAAGTCACGGGTTTCGCCGTCAACTGTAATCTTATAGATGTACACGCCGGTTGCGAGGCCAGCAGCACTGAATTCGACGGTGTAGGATCCGGCAGTTTGCGTTTCATCAACGATAACTGCGAGTTCCTGGCCGAGCATATCAAGTACGCTCAGTCTTACCTTACCGGTTTCAGGCATGGTGTATTCTATGAAGGTTGAAGTGTTGAACGGATTAGGCCTGTTGGTGCTGAGGAAATAATCCAGGGCAGCCGGATCGGTTGTTACGCCGAATGACTTCAGGGTTACCGGTTCGATGACGTTTGCTGACTGGTCTGCAAATTCGGAGTTCATACCGATGCTGAACAGGGTTTCGGTGGAAGCAATTTCACCAATGGCTTTCACCTTCAGTGTCACTACCACATCGTTATCTGCCAGAACCATCGGGTTCAGGTTGCTCCATGCAATGCTGACCGTGCCATTGGCGATGTTGCTCAGCATACCTTCCATAGTTTCTACTTCAACAACTTCGACAAGTGCCGGGTTGTATCCGAGATCCAGGGTGATAGCGCCGAACTGGTTAGCCTTGGCAATGCGGATCGGGAGTTCGAAAACCTGTCCGGTCACTACATTCATTGTTCCGTCGTTGACCAGGTCGATAGCCGGCATACTCTTACCAGAGTTCGGGTTATTTGACCTGTTAGCGTCACCGGCATTCAGTGTGAAGAGTTCATAACCTGTAACAGCGGTTGTGCTGAGTGCAGGATCGAATACCCAGTTACCGGCAGGGAAGTAGCCAATCATGTTGATGGCGCGCTGCTTGATCCACAGAGCATCCGTTGCGGTAATTGTGGTGTTGTTGTTCACATCCATAGCTTCTGCTACGACATTGTCATAGACAAATCCACCAGGCAGGTTGTTGATCACTTTCAATTCAACTGCCAGAGCGTCGGTTGCGTTAGCACCGTACCATGGAGCATCATAGGAAGCGGTTAAACCAAAGCTGGTAACAGCGTTGATACCTGTGAATTCGAAGTAACCCAGGCCATTTCCACCTTCGATATCATTGAAGGAAGTTGTTGACATTACCGGGATACCACCGTTCCACAACTGGATTTCAACTCCGTTGAGCGGTGTTTCGCCATTATTATGATAGAGAACATGTCCTGACAGGGTGGCATCACCAAGTGTACCGGCCGGCCAGATCTTCACTAACATTTCGTCGTAGTTGCAGCAACCGGTGCAGGTATCGAATACCGTTAAGGTAATTTCGCCCCATCCACCGTTGATGTTATAGTCAGTCCAGAGTACTTCGATACATTCGGTGCCCTGTCCGCTGATGATCTCGCCGCAATGTTCGGCAGTCCATGTGTAGAGGAGGCAATCGGTGTCGAATTCTTCAGGACATACATTACAATAGGTAACAACAGCGTCGACTTCGGAAACATCCGGGCCTTCGATGTTAGCACATGGCTTGTGGTGTACGAAGAATTTGTATTCCATCGTATTTTCACAGGCAAGGCCACATTCACCGGCAGGTGCCGTAATGGTCAGATAGAGACGGGCTGTGTCGCAGCATTCACCCCAGCAGATATCAATCCATGGGTAGTGCCACCAGCCATTCTCAAAGTCATAATACCCAGGCTGGGAATCATAAATGGTTCCAGCGGGGGAGATCAGGCTCCATTCGAAAGTATAGCCAAAGAAAGCAGGATTTGACCAGTCGAATCCAGGTAAGCAATCACACCATGGATTTAATTCGATATAGGTGCATCCTTCGGCACAAACTTCAAGTACTTCGTCTGGTAACAGACAACCATAGTAAGTGAATTCAGGTCCGTTCTGGTTATTCCATGGTCCGCAATCATTTGGATTGTTGTTGAAGCATACGGCAACATCTCCAGGTACATAACTGAAGCAAATGTATACAGTATCAGATCCGAAACAATCTCCGTTGCTTTCATGCAGGACAAATCCATAAGTGCCATAGCATTCAAAAGCATCCGGGATGCATACCTGTGGTGTAAGTGATTCAAAATCACTGAAAGTTACGGCGCAAGGATTAGTTGGCAGTGATTCCCAGTAATAGTAATCATTCAGATGCTGGTTAGGAGCAGGCAGGTATTCGTACTGCACACCCTGGAGTGTATAGCAGTTACCGCAGATTGCATCATCATCACCGGCAAATGGTTCAGGAGTTTCGTAGAATTCAACGAATACATCAACATAGTCGGAGCATTCGAAGTCTTCGTCGACAGACCTGTTAACTTCGGTCCACCTAACTGTGTAAGCGCCATACCATGACACGCACATGTCGGTAGCCGGATCGGTATCGTCAGCAAATACAACCTGTAACGGGTCAATGCCATCAGGTCCTTCAATGAGTGACCAGAAAGCGTTGTCCCAATAGTTCGGGCATTCGCCGGCTTCGGTTCCAAAGTAAACATATTTGTTAATTTCTGCTAAGCCGAGATCAATGCAAAGTGAATCGCAAGGAGCTTCTAATGTTCCTACTTCTAAGGAAGCAATCGGCTGTTCAAGCAGATCAAATATTACAGTATCAGATGCTTCGCAATCTTCTGCATCATTCCATACATACCAGGTAAATTCATAACGTCCTGGTTCTGAGAAACAAGCTTCTGCTGTCGGACTGTTGACATCATCAAATACGACATCTCCGGGTCCGCAAGATTTGGTCCACACACCGTACATACTATAGCAATGCTCGAGATTTGCGGTCATGTTATAGCAAAGGGTATAACCGGCATCCACGCATTCTGCAACATCTGCACCGGCATCGGCAACAGGCTGTTCGAAGATAAACACGCTGACATCGTCATAGTCATAACAATAGGCAACATCGTTACCGTTATATTCGGTAAATCTGAATGACCATTCACCAAAGGCACATTCTCCCAGGCAATTGTCAATAACAACGTTGGTTTCAAGACCAGTAGGATTGGAGAAAGTAACTTCACAATCAGCTCCGACAGGTCCTGATACGAGAACCCATGAATACCAGTTGTTATAGTTTACACCAAAATCACCGCAATATTCTGCACCGGTAGCAACCAGGCTGAATGCAAAGTCATTGCAAAGCAGCATATCATCGCCGGCGTAAACATCTACAGGTTGTTCGAAGATCCAGACGGTTACCTGATCTGATTCGGAGCAAATTTCTACAAATTCACGCTCATCATTATAGTATCCGTTCATCTGGGTTACTTCAAATACATAAGCACCATACTGGCAAGGAGCGCAATTGGTTATACTAACTGCGGGGTCGATAGTATTAGGTGTGATGTATACATCGCAAGTACCGGGTTGAGAAACCAGTGTCCAAACAATGGAATAAGCGGTTTCCTCGGTACAGGGCAGATCAACTGCGCCATCAAGTGTGAAATCGAACCAATCACAGAATGAAAGGTCATTTCCGGCACTTATTGATTCAGGAGTTTCGCTGATGACAATGGTGACGAAATCTTCGCCCCAACATCCCTGGAAAGGAGTGCCGAAGCCATTATATTCGGTCCATTTGAAAGTATAGCTGCCATAAGGACAAGGTACACTCTGGCCATCAATTACTACACCCGCTGCAGGGTCATTAATGTCACTGAAAGTTACTGAAGTGGTTGGTCCGGAAACAAGTTCCCAAACGCCCCATGTAAAGTAGTTCACATCAGCTTCACCACAGAAAGTAGTAGGAATTGCTCCCATAGAGAAGGCAAATTCATCACAAATTTCCTGGTCAGGTCCGGCGTTAGCAATAACTTCTTCGAAAATCCAGACTTCGACATCGTCGGAGGTGGAACAAACTTCAACGAAGGTATTACCATCCATGTAACCATTTGACTGGGTAAGGGTGAATATGTATTTGCCGTATTTGCAGCTGTCTTCGTCGCAGGTACCGAATTCGAGCCATGTTGCAGGTTCGTCACCGGGAGTGAAGGTAACCTGGCAATCACCGGGCTGCTCGCTCTTATCCCAGGAGTAAACGACTACGGTATTTTCATAGCAGGGCTCATCGCCGATGCCATAAAGAGAGAAGGCAAACGTGTTACAGAATACCATATCATCACCGGCATACGGTTCAGGATCTTCGTAAATTGTAATCGTTACCAGATCTTCATCGTAACAACCACCAACTTCGCCTGGTTTCTGGTTAGTTTCTTTCCAGATAAAAACATAAGGGCCATAAGCACAGGTAGCGCTTGCAGTATTTATGTTAATAGTTGTATTGGGGTCGGTAGGATCAACGATAGTAACTACTGCAGCAGGATCAGCCTGTGAGACGAGTTCCCAGTGGCTTTCTGACCAATAGTTAACGCCTTCTACGCCGCAATATACATAAGGAACTGCGGCAAGACTGAAGCTGAATGTATTACAGATGTGCTGGTCGAGACCGGCATCAGCTACAGGTTGTTCGTAGAAGCGTAAGATCGCTGAATCTGAATCATAACACTGACCGTTCTGAACCTGGAATTCAACTTCATATTCGCCATAAGGACATGCAGCCAGTTCATCGACGCAAACTGCTGTTACTTCTTCGAATGGGAACTCGAAATCGAGCTCATTTGGTCCACCGATCTGAACCCATGACCAAGCATTGGTCGGGGAGAAGGTATATAAACCGGTTGATCCAACGAGGGAGTAATAACAAACATCGTTACAGACATTGATATCCGGACCTGCATCAGCCAAAGGATCACAGGAGAAGTCAATGATAATGCACTCGGTTACAGGAGGACACCTTGAAGGCTCAACAGTAACACAAAGTTCATATAAACCACAAACGGGCACTTCGAGAAGGAACTGCTCGGTCGCGTCGGGGCCAGCATAAGGTGCACCATTCAATGTCCAGCCTACCACGGTAATCGGGTCTGGGTATACGCTGGATAAAGTAAAGTCAACTAATGTGGAAGTTCCGCAAACGTCAGGAGCGCTGAGGTCGACGACAACCGGTCCATAGAAATAATACTGGGTTTCCACCAGGGAGTTGTAAGGTGGTCCCCATGTATATCTCATAAGGTATGCACCAGGCATATCAACCTCGAAGGTCATGGTCTGGAAGTTCAGGGGATCTAGCATATTTACAGTAGCTCCAACAGGAGTTCCCTGAACTGACCAGGTACCTTCATCCGGTCCGGGACAGCATCCGGGGCAAACCGCGTCACTTGTTCCTGCCTGGGCGATGTTCTGGACAAAGTCCCCGGGATTTTCAGGATCGAAGCACACGTTTGACCCAATTGTAAAGTAAAGGCACTGCAGGTCCCTGTTTCCACCATCGGTTTTTCCTTTAGTCAAAACAGTACCATCTTCAGCCTGATAGTTGATGAAATCATAATATCCGGCTGCAAGAATGACACTACTGACCGATGAATTATACATGGCCTCAGTGAGTTGCTGGTTGTTAGCCACTTTCATGGACTTGCCCGATTGGGCAAAGGTCGGAAATCCGACCAGGACCATGGCTAAAACCAGCAGTACCACCTTGAGAGGCACCAGCAGGCATTTGTGTTTTAATTCGTAGTTTGTTTCCATAATAATAGAATTTTAATTAATAATTAGTGTTTCAATACCAGTTTTGTTAATATAAATTCTTGATAGTAAAGTTATTTGCTTGGCATTGCTGGTTTAATGCTTTCAGATTAAGAATTAAACATTGGATTATAACACATCCAACCACAAACTTATAACATTTAAAAATAAAAAGCAAATTATTTTTAAAAAAAATACCCTTATCACTAAAGCTTTCGGGCAATTTTAGTTCGACCTGGCTCATTAATACTAAAATTTACTGTAAGAAGCATCAAAGGTAGCACAGGAAAGGCCGGTTACAATAAAAAAAAATGTTAAATCTTTGTTAATAGTGACTTCCGGAGCTTTATACGTCGAAAATACAATCATATGGGACATTTCCGGGTTAGTGAAAATCCAATTCCGGCACTATTTAGAACCTATATGTATAAGGTATAAAGAAGGGGATCATCTCAGCTTATAAATTCCCCCCGCCGAATGGTCTGTCCTGCTGCCGGTGACTGAATGAAGCACATTAATGTCATTTTTCCATCTCAGCACCCCAAGGAAAGCAAATATGAGTGCTTCTTTGAAATCAACTAATTGCTTTTCCGGGATAGTCCAGAGATGTTTGCCTTTTTTACTTACCAGGTCCATAAGGAAATTATTATGGGCACCGCCACCTGTTACCAGGGCTTTGCATGTATTTTTTCCGGATAAAGAGCGATTGACCTGGATAGCAATGTGTTCGCAGACTGTGTGTAATAAATCTGGCTCCGGATCATTAAAATCCGAAATCACAGGCATATAAATTGTTTCCAGCCATTCCCGTCCTAGTGATTTCGGGGATTCCTGCCGGTAATAAGCCAGGTTATTGAGCTTTTCAAGAAGCCCGGGTATTACTGATCCTGACCTGGCCAGATCACCATTTGAGTCGTATGGATACCCCAGCTTTTCAGTAAGCCGGTTAAGAATGATATTTACCGGGCAAATATCAAAAGCAATGCGATTGCCTTCTTTTTCCATCGAAATATTAGCAAAGCCGCCCAGGTTAAGGCAGGCATCGAATTCTGAAAAGAGCAGGCGGTCACCGATAGGGACAAGCGGGGCCCCCTGGCCACCCAAAGCTAGGTCGGCCGACCGGAAATCACAAATCACAGGTATCCCGGTTTCAGCGGCTATTGCACTTCCGGAACCAATCTGCACGGTAAGCCCTTTATCAGGTTGGTGGAAGACGGTATGCCCGTGTGATGCGATCAGATCCGGATGAAAGCCGGTGTTTTCCATAAAAGACAGGGTGAGCCTACCCAACAGATGCCCATAATCTTTATTGATAATTGAAAATGTCAAAGCATCTGAAAAAGGAAGCCCTTTTAATTTCTCCGTCCATTCCGCTGAATATGGATAGGTATGGCTGAATAGTATTTTATAAGACCATTTTCGTCCATCCAGGATAAATTCGCACGCGGCTATATCCAGTCCATCGAGTGAAGTCCCCGACATTAAGCCGATTGCTTTATATTTTTCCATTTAAAATAACTTACGAAGGTTTTCCAGTTTCATTTTCCTCGATCCTTTGAGCAGGATGGTCTTTCCATTAACCGGATGTTCCATAAACCAACTTTCTGCTTCCCGGCTGTCCCTGTAAAAGTTGTCCTTATACATTCCTGCAACTGCATAAAAGTTTTCACCGATGAAAAAAATGTTTTCAAAGCCCAGTTCATTTGCCAGTGCAATGATTTTTTCGTGCTCCTCATGGCTGGATGTACCTAATTCCATCATATCCCCGAGGATTACCATTTTTGAAGAAGCTTTAATCTGGCTGAAGTGTTCCAGGGCGGCTTTCATGCTGGATGGATTCGCATTATAAGCATCAAGTAATATGATATTCCTTTCAGTCCGGATAAGCTGTGACCTGTTATTTTCGGGGATATAGGATGCAATGGCTTCATTAATTTTTTTGGGAGTGATCCCGAAATAGAGACCGACGCAAACAGCTGCGAGGATATTCTCAAAATTATAATCCCCGTAAAGGCTTGTTTGAATAGTACCGGTCTGATCCCCTGCTGACCAGCCAATTTGCAGGTAAGGATCATTAGCGAGGATGTTCCCTTTACAGTATGCATCAGGCCCGGCACCATATCCCGTGGAGTCTGTCCCTGCGGAAAGCGCGCCAAGGATCGGATTATCCGTATTAATAAAAATATGACCTTCGCTTTCCCTGATGTATTGATAAAGCTCAGATTTTGCTTTGATGACCCCTTCAAATCCTCCGAAGCCTTCCAGGTGGGCTTTACCTATATTGGTTATCAGGCCAAAATGAGGCTGGGCAATGCGGCAAAGTGCTGCGATTTCACCAGGGTGGTTTGCGCCCATTTCAACTACGCCAAAATCAGTATCGGCATTAATTGAAAGCAAGGTAAGGGGAACCCCGATATGATTATTAAGGTTACCCTGTGTGACAACAGTATTATAGGCAGTCCCCAGCACCCTTCCTATCAGTTCTTTAGTAGTCGTTTTTCCGTTAGATCCGGTTATTCCTATGATTTTAGCCCGGGTTTGCTGACGATATTTAAGTGCAAGTTGTTGCAAAGCAGTAATTACATCAGCGACCAACAGATAAGAATCATTTGATATCACAGCCGGGTCATCGACTATTGCAAACCTGGCCCCGTTATGGAGGGCTTCTTTTGCAAATTGATTACCATCGAACTGTTCTCCCCTGATGGCGAAGAAAAGAGAATCCCTGGCAACATTCCTCGAATCAGTGCTGATCCGCGGAAATTTCAGGAAGAGTGAATAGAGATCATCAACTGGGGTCATTTTTCAAATCTTAATCACAAAGATAAAAAAACCCCATGCCGTTAATACTGCATGGGGTATGATTAGGTCTTTAAGATGGATTATTGTCCGCTCATCGGGTCGCCAACGCGGATCATTGCGCAGCGGAATCCAACCCAGTTGGTTGATCTTGTTTCGTCGAGATACCTGCGGGTCCCGGGGCTGAGGAAATAGGGGCCGTCTTTCCATGAACCACCTTTAACCACCCTGGATTTATCGGTAATCAGAGACGTCACTCCATATTCGTACATGTCGGAAGTGGTATTCCTGCCCGGGTCAGTAATCCAGTCAGTTGAAATATTTGACTGGAAATCACCATCGGCATAGTTAATATTATCTGCTTTACGGTAATTTTCGCGGTTCATGCTTTCTTCAACAGTGACGGGTACACGTGGCATTCTGCCAAGGCTGTCTGCTTCGATAAGGAAGCCGTCGGCATCAGTTTCCGGTTTGGTGAAGACATTACCACGATAAGGGGCATAATCAGCAACCAATTCCGGGGAGAGGGGACGATAGACATCGAGTGTCCACTCAGCCACGTTGCCGGCCATGTTATACAGGCCGTAATCATTTGGCCAGTAGGAGCCAACAGGTGCAGGAAGATCAGCTCCATCATTCAGGTTACCGCCAACGCCCATATAGTCACCATTGGCCCTTTTGAAGTTAGCCACAAAACTGCCATAATATTTTTTCTGGTCGGTACGCAGGATGTTTCCATTCCATGGGTAAATCCTGCTTTCGACCACTCTTTCATAAAGCGTATTCC
>CAYJNJ010000093.1:0-19142 GCA_964371595.1 uncultured Bacteroidales bacterium
CCCCCCCCCCCCCCCCCCCCCCCCCCCCCCCCCCCCCGCCCCCCCCCCCCCCCCACTATGGATTCCTCATGCGGCATGGATTGGTTAAGTTCCGGGAGACTCCAGGGAGAGTTTCTCCCTGGTGTGTGTGTGTGGGTGACTTGGTGGTTTTAATCGCGGCAAAATAAATTTGCCACCCAAATGCCGGCAAAAGCATATAAGTGGCTATAGAAATGATAAAGCTGAATGCCTTATCAACAATGAGGCAGAGTGGATTAAAAATAAATCGAATTAGACAGGAATGGGGGGCCTGGCTATTCATGATCTTGGGCTTTAACGACTCGACGAAGTCAAATTCTCATCTTATCAAGTGTAAAAATAAAACATATTTTAACATTGTTAATAAATTTTAATAAATATTTCTTGTTTTTTACAAAAAAATAACATTAGGTGATTTTTTACTGTCTGAAATTTCCTAAAAATTTGTTAAGCAGTAAATTTTAGAACAGATTCTGCCTCGTCGTCAATGTTTTATACTAATTCTAATAATTTTCAGTTTAATAAATGACAACAGGGTTATTTATATGCCAGGAAAATCCGGAAAACCGTTTGGTGGAAGAATATGGAAACTGATCATTGCAGCAGTCCTGGCAATTATTGTATTACTTGCCCTGTTCATTGCATCTGTAAGGCTGGGTTTATTCGGGCCTTTGCCGGGGCAGGAAGAATTAAAAAGGCTTGAATCCCACACGGCGGCGCGGATCCTGGCATCCGACGGGGAGCTTCTCGGCCTTTATTACCTCCAGAGCCGCACGCATACTGACCTGTCGCACCTTCCCGACCACCTGCTGAATGCCCTCGTTGCTACTGAAGATGCCCGTTTTTACAAGCATCATGGTATTGACCTGCGGGCTACCATGCGGGTCCTGGTCAAATCCTTGCTTTTAAGGAACCAAAAATCAGGCGGTGGAAGTACTATCAGTCAGCAATTAGCTAAAAACCTATTCCCAAGGAAAGATTACAATCTCCTGTCCCTGCCTGTTGCCAAGGTGAAGGAAATGTACATAGCCACGCAACTGGAGAAAACATACTCAAAAACCGAACTACTGGAACTTTACCTGAATACGGTTTCGTTTGGCGAAAACACGTATGGCATCGAAACGGCTTCCCTGACCTTCTTTTCAAAGTATCCCGACAGCCTGCGCATCGAGGAATCGGCTACCCTGATAGGCTCCCTGAAGGCAATTGGCACTTACAACCCCAGGCAAAATCCCGAAGCTGCATTTACAAGAAGGAATACCGTGCTGAAGCAAATGAACAGAAATGGTTATATTGATCAGCGCCAGCTCGACTCCCTGCAAAAATTACCTGTGAAGCTGAATTATCTGAAACTGGACCACATCAGCGGACCGGCGCCTTATTTCAGGGAACATATCCGCCAGGAAGCCGAAAAGATACTGGAGGAGGTGGGAAACAAAACAGGGACGCAGTATAATTTGTACACTGATGGGCTGACCATTATGACAACCCTTAACCTGGACCTTCAGCTGTATGCTGAGTCATCAGTGAAAGAGCATATTACGTCCCTTCAAAAGAGCTTCAGGGAAAACTGGAATGGCAAAGAGCCCTGGCGCAGGGATGCTTCGCTGGCTAACCTGCAGATCACGCAAAGCCAGCCTTACCAGGAATTTATTAAAAGCGGTTTGAGCCATGACCAGGCTGTCAAAGCAATGCGGCAGCCCCATCCTTCCAGGGTCTTTACCTGGCAGGGTATCCGGGATACTGTGATTTCCCCGCTAGATTCCATTCTGCACCATTTTGGGATGCTGCAATGCGGGGTGCTTGCCGTTGATCCGGCTTCCGGGGCGCTGCTGGCCTGGGTGGGAGGGGATGATTACGGATTCTTCAAATATGATCATGTGACTGCACGCCGCCAGACAGGTTCCACTTTCAAGCCGCTGGTTTATGCCGCTGCCATTGAACAGGGTATTGATCCGTGCCGGCTTTACCCGACCGAAGCAGAAACCTATGATGATTACCAGGGATGGGTACCGAGCAATTATGACGGTAATTATGAAGGATATTACTCGCTCCAGGGTGCGCTGGTCCATTCTGTCAATACGGTCAGCGTCAAAATACTGATGGATGCCGGAATAGGAGCCGTTACAGACCTGGCCGGCCGGCTTGGCATCACTACATCTTTACCGCAAGTGCCTTCGCTTGCACTCGGCTCTGCCGATGTTTCGCTCCTCGAAATGGTGACGGCCTATGCCGCATTCCTGAACGGAGGTGTGCCGGTCATGCCCTACACCATTGAAAAGATCAGCGACCGTAACGGGAATGTTATTTATGAGGTTGTACACGAAACGGAAAGCATGCCGGTCATGTCCGCCTCGACAGCCGAAATTATCACGGGAATGCTGGAAGCTGTTGTTGACCGTGGCACCGCATCTTCGTTACGCACAAACTGGAGATTAACCAATGCCCTGGCCGGGAAGACAGGCACGACGCAAGACCAGGCCGATGGCTGGTTTATCGGGATGACGCCTTCGCTGGTCATCGGGGTATGGACCGGGGGCGACAATAATGTGGTGCGGTTCAGGAGCGGATCACAGGGAAGCGGCGCCCAATCGGCCATGCCGGTGTTTGCCCGGATGATGGGTAAGATGACCAAAGATGTGAAAATGAGGCAGTTTACAGAGGGAGGTTTCAGGCTTTCTGAAGAGACGCTGGAAATGCTGGCGTGCCAGGATTATTCGGATAAGAGGGGATTCCGGAATAACCCCAGGCAGGAGAAAAGGGGAAGAGGGGAAAAAGAGAAAGGGGGAAGAGGGGACAAGGAGACAAAGGGACAAGGGGACAAAAAATTCCTGAAAAAGATCTTTGGCGGAAAGAACAGCAGTAAATAATTGAAACATATATTGAGCCTATTTTTACCAATATGAGAAAATCCTGATCATATTGCTAATTTTTTCCTTCCGTACCTGAATTCTTTAGTATTGATAATCAATTTGATAGATTATATTATTACAATCGGCATGGCATTGGCAGGGTCTGTTGCCAGGAAAATTATAATTCCTTTAATAATATAACCTAAACAAAGAAATAAAATGGAACGTCACGAAATGAACAAGACGAGGACTACCTGGACCATAGCATTGGTCCTTGTATCGATGATCGCTGTTGCGGGGATAATTGTGTCCTATATGCAGTATGATCAGAAACAAACTTTAATAGCTCAGACCGCTGATGAAAAGCTGGCAACCGAGTTGCGGATTAACGAATCATATGATCGTATTGAGACTAACCTGGCTAAAATAAGTCAGTTTGAAACCATGATCCGTGAGGATATGGACAACCAGGAGGGTACTGGAAACCTTGGACGGGAAGAACGGATCCAGAACCAGATCAACATGATCGAACAGTTGATCAATGAAAATAACATGCTGATTTCCAACCTGCAAAGCCAGATTGAAGAGAAAGACTCAAGGCTTGCATCGTATGCGAATTCAACTAAAGCCCTCAACGCAAGAGTAGCTGAATACCAGGAAACTGTGAATGTTTTAGTGGCTGAAAAGGAAGCTTTGCAAAAGAACCTTGATGAAACCACCACGGCTAAAAATAACCTGGAAGTACAGGTTTCAGACCTGGGCAATGTAGTTGCCGAGAAATCCAGCGTCATCGAAGACAAGGAAAGGCAATTGATCCAGAAGGAACTTGAAATGCACACTGCTTATTTCACGGTTGGGACATACAAGACATTACGTGATCAGAACATTGTTGAAAAAGAAGGTGGCTTCCTCGGTATAAACCGTGAAAAAAATCTTACCAATGGGATGAACACTTCAAAATTCAAGGAAATCGACACAAGGGAGGTAACTGAAATCCTGGTTGACGCAAAACGTATTGAAATCATCACGGAGCAGGATCCGTCGACTTACAGACTGATCTATGACAATGAAAGGGTCAGCAAGATACAGATAACAGATGCAACAAAATTCTGGGGAAAATCAAAGTACCTGGTTGTAGTCGTCAGTGAAAGCAATTACGACGAAACGGCTGATGCCAGGTAATTTTTATCTAATCATCAATTATAGAACAAACCACCGTTTAATTACCAGGGACATCTGTAAAAAGGTGTCCCTTTTTTTATTTTTTCAGGATCAATCAACGATTTTGATTTTTCTTTTTTTTAAAAAGGCAGTAATGACGGGTGCGGAGGCGAGGATGGCGAAGCCGAGAAGGAAATATACGGTATAATCCATCAGTTGCGGATATTTGTTGCCAAGCATGTATCCCAAAGGGGCCAGCGTGCCGATCCAGATAAAGCCGCCTGTGATATTGTAAAAAATAAACTTCTTGATGCTGACCCGTGAGGCCCCTGCCAGCATAGGTGTCAATGTTCTGACAACCGGCAGGAAACGGCCAAGGATAAAGGCCCCCATCCCGTATTTACGGTAAAAGGCCTCGCTTTTCAGCAGGTAAGAACGTTTGAAAAATTTATTATCTTCTTTATCAAAAAGTTTTGGCCCGAGCCATCTTCCTTTGGCAAACCCGGTAAAATCACCCAGGATGGCGGCCCCTGCCATGGCAGGCACCAGTGCATAGATTGATATGTCCAGAAAATGTGTGCCTGCAAGTAATCCCGCGGTAAAAACAAGGTAATCGCCCCCTGGCAGGACAAGCCCCAGGAAGAACCCCGTTTCCAGAAAAATGATCACAAGCAAAAGGATCAGTCCCCCGATGCGGATAAGGTCCTCAGGATTGGAGAAAATTTCTAAAAAACCGTTTATTCCAAGAATTTCCATAATAATTATAACTACTGGATAAACAATAAAGTATGGCTATGGTTTTCAATCCGGAGATAATTTGGTGGATTTTAACGATAATTAACAATGAATTTCTTAATTTTGAAGGGACCAGACCAAACTGGCTTATAGTCAATATTGAGCCGTCATGAGAAATCTTATTTTTTTATTAACTGCTGTTTCCGTTTTCCAGGGGACGATATATTCCCAGTCCTGCCTGCCGGAAGGGATTTATTTCTCAACACAAGGATCGATTGATAATTTCCAGTCAAATTACCCTGATTGTAGCGTGATTGATGGAGATGTCCTGATATATAGTTATTATATTACTAGTTTAGAAGGTTTATCGGTACTCACTGCAATTAATGGCAATCTGAATCTAACGAATAATAACGCATTATTTAGTTTGTCAGGATTAGATAATTTGACATATATAGGGGGGAATCTGGTCTTAGAAGGTAATGATTCAATTTTGAGCCTTGATGGATTCGATCACCTTACTTATATTCAGGGTCATCTTTCAATTTATGATAATGTTTCTCTTGCAAATTTAGTTGGTCTAGATTCATTAAAAACGATAGGTGGAAGTTTTTCGATAAGTAGCAACAACAACCTGTTAAATTTATCAGGTCTTGATAATTTAAATCAAATTAGTGGTCGTTTATGGATTGGTGGAAACAATGAATTAAACGATATAGAAAATTTAATAAATGTTTCTTCAGTAGGTGAGGTAACCATACTTAATAATTTCGAATTGACCAGTTTGGAGGGATTAAATAACCTGACTTCCGTTAATGGCCATCTGGAGATAGCTGGTAATTATAATTTGCCCAGTTTAAATGGATTAGACAATATAACCTCAATTGGTGGAAACTTAACTATTAGGTCGAATTCTGCTTTGATAAACCTGGCTGGATTGGAAGGAATAACATCTATTGCTGGTGAAATGAATATTTCAGATAATGATAATGTAATAAAATTGACAGGATTAGAAGGATTATCTAGTATTGGCGATCGACTTTTTATATACCGTAACGAATCATTAGATAGTATGACAGCACTTTATAACTTAACATCTATAGGGGGAGAACTGCATATATGGTATAATAATTCTCTGGCAACTTTAATAGGACTGGAAAATATTGATGCGAATACAATCTCAAACTTATCCATCAGGTATAATGATTATTTATCAAACTGTGATGTGCAGAGCATTTGTGATTATCTGGCAGCCCCGAATGGTACAATTGATATCATTGATAATGCTCCCGGCTGCAACAGCCAGGAAGAAGTGGAAGTTGCCTGCGGGGTTGGAGTAGAGGAGTCGTCAGTCGTCAGTCGTCAGTCGTCAGTGGACATTTATCCAAATCCCGCCTCCATCACAATTACCATTGAATTAGCGGAACCAACCTCCCACTTTCAAATTTCCATTTTCAATTTTAGCGGCCAGGTGCTGATTTCACACCTGATAACAGAAAAACAAACAGTGGTTGATTTGTCGGGATTGAATTGTGGGATTTATTTTGTGAGGGTGGTATCGGATGATGGTGTTATGGTGGAGAAGTTTTTGAAAATGTAATTTCGATAAATAACTAATTCACATTAATAACATGAAACGTACAATCTTAAAAAAATACAACTACCTGATAGCCTTTCTTTTATCAGTGTTAGGCGTTGGATATGCATGTTCTTCTTCAGGGTGCATGTATGGCTCTCCTGCAGAAGAATACGGCGCACCTTCAGCTACTTTTAAAGTGCACGGGACAGTAACATCCGAAGATGATGATAAGATCAGCAATATAAGGGTGGTGATGCAGGCTGATACGGATTATACGGATGTGAATGGGGTATATGAAGTTGAAACATATGACTTTGCAAAGGACCAGCATTTCTTACTGGAATTTGAGGATATTGACGGGCCAGCTAACGGACAATATCAGTCGAAGGACAGTCTTGTCGACTTTATTGACCCCCACTTTATTAACGGGGATGGGCATTGGTATGAAGGGGAGACTTCTGAAGAGGTAAACATCAAATTAAAAGATGGAAATTAATGGATTCAAAGATCTCCATACGCAGAAAGATTGCCTTAGAACTCTTCAGGAAATACCGCAGCAATGCAAAAGCTATTCATCAGCTTGACTATATTTTCTGGGAATGTACCTTGCGGTGCAATTTGAATTGTTTACACTGCGGGAGCGATTGCAGGCAGGAAGCAAAGGTTAAGGATATGCCGGCAGAGGATTTTATCGGGGCCATTGATGATATTACCGGAATTGTGAACCCGAATAAAACGATGGTTGTATTTACCGGGGGCGAACCACTGCTTCGAAAAGACCTGGAAACTTGCGGTAAACAATTATATGACAGGGGGTTCCCATGGGGTATCGTTTCAAACGGTTTTCATTTTACGGAAGACAGATTAAAAGCTTTGCTGCAGGCAGGTTTACGGGCAGTAACGATAAGCCTGGATGGACTGGAAAATTCGCATAACTGGTTGAGGGGAAATCCCATGAGCCATAAAAAGGCGCTTTCTGCTATCCAGCTCCTGTCTGGATTTCCGGGGTTAAGGTATGATGTGGTAACCTGTGTAAATCAAAAGAATTTCGATGAACTTGACGAGCTTAAAGATTTGCTTCTGTCAATAAAATTAAAAGAATGGCGCTTATTTTCAATTTTTCCTGTTGGAAGGGCCAGGCAGCATGAGGAACTGCAATTAAATCCGGTGCAATTCAGGCAGATGTTCGACTTTATTGTTAGGGAAAGGGAGAAGGGGGATATCAAAGTAAGTTATGGTTGTGAAGGTTTTTTAGGGAATTATGAAGGAAGGGTACGCGATCACTTGTTTTTCTGCCGTGCAGGGATCAGTGTGGCCTCCGTATTGATTGATGGTTCCATTTCAGCCTGCCCGAACTTAAGAGGAAACCTGATTCAGGGTAACATTTACACCGACAGTTTCAAAGATACCTGGGAAAATAAATATTCGGAGATGAGGAATCGAAACTGGCTCCGTACCGGGGAATGCGCAAATTGTCAATGCTTTAAATACTGTGATGGAAATGGATTGCATTTGCGTGATGAAAAAAATGAAGGTCCTTTATTCTGTCATTATAATTGGATCAAGAAAGCAGAAAAGCCTGAAACCCCATAACTGTAACATAAAATGCGACCGACCAATAATTTCTACAATTTGGTGATCGTATTCACCGATTTAGAAGAGGTTTTTAATTTGGCCAGTTTATCCCCTCCGGGGAATGGAGTAACGAGTGAGGGCAGTTTTACAATACTTGTTCACCTACGGCGAAATTCTTGCTATGTTCTCGCAATGAGGCAATAAAAAAGCAGTTGTCCAATTGTCCAACTGTCTAACTGTCCAACTGATAAAGTCGGGCTGTGCAAGTTTGTAAAATTGTAATTATGTCGTTTATAATCGCCATTTATACGTGTATTTGGCGGTTAGGAGTTTCGTCATTCATGCAGTCATATCCCGGCGCAGAATTCCAGGAAATTCATAAGGAGAATTTCTTTGATTTCCAGAAGGCATAGGGCACCAATAAAATAATTCAACCTTCTGGTGATATCAAATATATTAATTCCTTAAATTTGAAGGAACCAAACGAAGATTCTCAGTTTCATAAAATCGCTTACCATGAAAAATCTCCTGCTATTATTGGTTTCTTTTTTCATCCTGCAGGAAATGGGATTTTCCCAGTCCTGCCTGCCGGAAGGGATCACTTTTACCACTCAGGGCCAGATCGACAGTTTCCAGGTAAATTATCCTTCCTGTTCAAGAATTGAAGGTGATGTAATCATATCGGGTCCGAACGTAGATAATTTGAACGGATTAATTTCGCTAATCTCTATCGGGGGAAACATGTTGATTGAAAACATCACCTATATGGAAAGTTTATCAGGCCTGAATCATATTCGATACATTGATGGCAATTTGGAGATATCCGCAATCGATAATTTATACGATTATTCTGGTTTGGCAGGTTTGAAGAAAATCGGCGGTGATCTTAATTTGATTGCTAATTTCATAGTTTATTCATTTCAAGGATTTAACAATCTTGATTCTATCAAAGGCAGCCTCTTAATTCATGGTGGTTATTTGCTGGATGATCTTTCAGGATTTGATAATCTGACATATATCGGTGAAGATCTTAAATTGCAGTATATCGGAATTAAAAATCTTACCGGCCTTGGTAACCTGCAGGAGATTGGCGGTACAATGTGGCTGAAATTTGATTATTACCTGCAGAACCTGACCGGTATTGATAATCTGACCCTGATCGGTGGAAGCCTTTACATTGATGGAAACGAGGCACTGCTTCAACTAAGTGGCATTGAAAATATCACTAATATCAGCGGATATGTAAGAATATTTAATAACGGATCGTTGACCAACCTGGAGCCATTATCCAATTTGAGGCATGTTGGTGAGGAATTCTGGATTTATAATAACGACAAATTGCAGGGCTTACCTGAAATGTCAGAACTGGACTTTATCGGTACAGATATTAAAATTACCAATAATTCAATATTGATTGATCTGGGAACATTTCCACAACTTTCGGTCATCCATGGCGATGTACTGGTAGATGCCAATCCTTCGCTTGTGTATTTACCTGACATTCATAACGTTACTGCCATTGAAGGAAACCTGACAATCAATGGCAATCCCGTTTTGAGTGATTTCTCCGGCTTAAGTGGCTTGAACAGGGCCGGAGGTAATGTGATCATAAACCAAATTCCATCGCTCGCCGGCCTTGATGCATTAAGTAACCTGCAGCTCATTGGCGGGAATCTTTCAATATCAAGTAACTCATCATTAACAAGTCTTTCCGGACTTTTTAATCTGACTGCATTGGGAGGATATCTGCGCATTGTTGATAATGATGCGTTAAACGCTTTATCAGGGTTGGATAATATTGCAGAAAATACCATAGGGGATATAAAGATTTACCATAATGCTCATTTATCCTTTTGTGAAGTGGAAAGTCTATGCACTTACCTGGCTTCCCCGAACGGAACAATTGAGATCCACAGTAACGCCGGGGGCTGCAACAGCAAGGTAGAAATTGAAACAGCCTGTGGCCCTCTGCCACATCCTTGCCTGCCCGGAGGCATAACATTTTCAGCACAGGCACAGATCGACAGTTTCCTGGTTAAATATCCGATTTGCACTGATATTCTGGGCGATGTGAGTATAAGTGGCAATGATATTATAAATATACATGGTTTGCAAAACATAACCCATATCAGGGGCAACCTGAATATTTCAGGGAACATCGCTTTGACAAGCCTTGCCGGGCTGGAGAATCTTGACAGTATTAAGGGTATTTTCTATTTGGCTCATAACGAATCTTTACTTACTCTGGAAGGTTTGAACGGACTAGTTGGAATCGATAGCAGCTTCAATTTGGATGATAATGACGCACTGACCAACCTCACTGATCTAACCAGCTTAACTTTCTCAGGGGATAAACTATGGATTACCGGAAATCAGAATTTAACTTTTCTCACCGGCCTGGAAAACATAGATGCAGGCTCTGTTAAGGATTTGGTAGTCTATAACAATGCTTCACTATCAGCCTGTAATGTGAAAAGCATATGTGATTATCTGATAAGTCAACATGGAACAGCTGAAATTCATGACAATGCCCCCGGTTGCAATAGCAAGGAAGAAGTGGATGCGGATTGCAGAGAGGGGATTGATGAGTCATCAGTCTTCAATCTTCAGTCTTCAGTCATCATTATTCCAAACCCTGCTTCCACAACCATCACCATTTTGTCACCGGAATCAGCCTCCCAATTTCAAATTTCCATTTTCAACCTCAGCGGCCAGGAAATGATGGACAAGCAAGCTTCAGGATCACGCACAGTTCTCGATATCAGCACATTGCCGGGAGGTGTTTATTTTGTTAGGATTACCGGTGAAAGGGAATTGCTAATCGGGAAATTTGTGAAGATCGACCAATAATTTCAACAATTTGGTGATCGTATTCACAGATTTATTATAAATTTGGGGAATTAAAACACCAAATTATGATAATAAGGGAACTTTTCAATATTGCCAAGGCAAAACTATTTGATGGAAAGGCGATCATCATTCTTGGTCCGAGACAATCCGGAAAGACCACATTGGTCAAATATCTTTTAGAAAAGGAATCGCTGCCGGGTAATTTTCTGAATTGTGATGAACCTGCTGTTAAATCAATGTTTGAAGATATTTCAACGGCGAAATGGAGGCAGGTTATCGGAGATTATAAAATTATTGTTATAGACGAAGCACAACATATTAAAGATATCGGGATCAAATTAAAACTTGTCACCGACCAGATTCCAGACGTCCAACTCATCGTAACCGGATCTTCAGCACTGGAAATTGCCAATGAAATCAATGAGCCACTCACAGGCAGAAATTGGGAATATTTCCTCTATCCGGTTTCCTGGTATGAATTGGGCAGTGTGTATAATTTCGTCGAAAGGTTACAGCAAATCGAACAAAGAATGATTTTCGGGATGTACCCTGAAGTAATTATGAATCCAGGAAGAGAAAAGGAAATCCTTAATAATTTGGCAAGCAGTTATTTATATAAGGATCTGTTATCGTATAAGGGTATAAGAAGGCCCGATTTGCTGGATCGTTTATTAAGGGCACTTGCGCTGCAAATTGGTTCCGAAGTCTCTTACAATGAACTTGGAAAACTTTTGGAGGTGGACAAGAATACGATAATGAATTATATTGATTTACTCGAAAAAGCCTATATCATTTTCAAGTTGAATCCTCTAAGCCGGAATTTAAGAAAAGAGATCTCCGCCAGTAGGAAGATTTATTTCTGGGATAATGGAATACGTAATGCTTTGATTGCTAATTATAATCCTTTAAATATTCGCAACGACACCGGTCCGCTCTGGGAAAATTACATGATCAGCGAGCGCAAAAAGTTCAATCATTATAAACATCGCTATGTAAATTTGTATTTCTGGCGTACGCATGATCAGAAAGAAATTGACCTTGTTGAGGAGTACGATGGAAAATTTGATGTTTTTGAGTTTAAATGGAGTGTCAAAAAGCCAGTGAAATCATTCGACTTTTTCAGCAGTAATTATCCCATGAGGAATGCAAAGATTGTGTCAAAAACAGAAATTGAAGAATTTGTCGGACAGAACTGATATTCCTAACTTTATCGGGAAGGGTAGGCAAAAACCCAACATAAAAACCAGTTAATAATTATGAAAATCAAGTATTTAGCTTTCATCATCGGCCTGGCTTTCATTTTTCTTGACCTCAGCCCGGCTTACTCAGGCGCCATCACATACTACGAAGCGGTCATTGCAGCCAGGTATCAACTCGCTAAGTCCGGGAAACAAACGGATTTCACCCTGAAGGAGGGAAGGGAGATCGTGAAGGACAGCCTGGTCCTGGCCTATGCATTTGACCTCGATCCGGCGGGTTATATTGTGGTCACAGCATCTTCGGCGTTACCGCCGGTCATAGCTTATTCCTTTGAGAGTAATTTCGGCACATTGGAGCCGGATAATCCCCTTTTTGAATTGCTGAAGGAAGACCTGTCTGAACGGATTGAAATTTCAAAGACTCCAGGCAGTTTTATCGTCAGTCAGAATAAGGACCGCTGGAAAACGATATTGAATATCAAATTGGTTTCAGGGTCTGATCCTCTGTTCGAGCAATGGCCGGCAACAGGTGATGGCTGGCTGAAAACCAACTGGACGCAGAATCCTCCGTACAATAATTTTTGCCCGATGGACCCTGTCACCGGTTTGAGGAGCTATGCCGGATGCCCTGCTACAGCAATGGCGCAGATTATGAATTTCCATGAAACCGGTAACAATACGCGTTTTGATGATTCGGATGATTATTTCCACAACTATGCCGGCCGGCAATACTGGATAGATGATGATTGTGAGGCCACAGGCTTCGCGTGTTTCCCCGCATTGAACACCTTCCTCGACACGCTGGAAGCCCATTACAAGTCAAACACGGCGCTTACGGACGATGACAAGGCCGCCCTGACCTTTGCCTGCGGAGTCGCGACCAGGTCGGTTTTTACCTCACAGGGTTCGGGTACTTTCGGGGTTGGCCAGGCTTATGACGCCTATCTCCGTTTCGGGTGCAGCACAGTGGAATTGCTTGATTCCAATGATGCCGACCTGTATGACAGGCTGAAGCAGAACATTAAGGATACCTTGCCCGCCCACCTGGCTATTGTCGATGAATCATGGAGCACCGGGCATAATGTGGTGGCCGACGGCTATAATACCGATGATTACTATCACCTGAATTTCGGATGGGGAGGAAGTTACAACGGCTGGTACCTCCTTCCGCAGGAAATCCCTTACGAACTGACCGTCGTTGAAGGCCTGGTCGTCGATATCATGAAGAAAATCCCTACCGGCATTGCAACTACTGAACTAATCCCCGAAGCAATTACATTTTATCCAAACCCTGCCTGCAACCAAATCTCTGTCAAAATAGGCTTGCCAGTCTCCAAATTTCAATATTCCATTTTCAACCTCAGCGGCCAGCCGATTTTATCAGGCCATGTGACGGAACCGCAGAATGTTATTGATATCAGCACGCTTCAACCCGGCGTTTATTTTGTGCGGGTCATATGTGATGCAACGGCGATGACAGGAAAGTTTGTGAAAGAGTAATGATTTTATACAAGATGCTCCAACGGGTAAACCCGTTGGTTCAAGTGTGTCTCCCTGGAAATGTATGTGAAGATTGAAAATTTCTATTGTTGAACTTTTACATCAAATGTAATATTACCCGCTTGACCGTTATAAATATGGACTATCTTGATTAAACCAAACTTCCAATTCACGGTAACAAAGCCAACGACATCCCCCTCTTCCATGTCGCTTATTCTGCTCAATGTGGCTCCGGAGGCGTTAGCTACTAATTCTTCTTTATCAGTGATAGCATCAAATTCAACAGCTGACAGTGAAGTAGCAATGAAACGGGTAGAGTTTTTAATTGTCCAGTTCTGTAAACCGTGCACTCCCACAATATATGTCTGAGTTACAGGATCATCAGGTGCACCAAAAGTTGCATGATCCCAAACTCCATACCAGTAGAAAAAGTCAATAATCGATTGGTTGGCATAAGCTTCAGCATGATTGAATACATTTCCGTCAACTGACGCAAATGAACTAGGGGTTGCACTATTGTTGGAGTGTAAAATCAGCCCCGTATAGGTGCTAATTGGTTTATTGTCAGGCTCAGTGGTGATTTGTAAATCAATAGTGGCAGATTGTCCATCAATATCTGTCACTTTGAATTCAATAGTTTCTGTGCCTAATGAAGGCTGTGCTATGAAATTTGTTTCCATAGAAATTGTCGATTCGTGAATTATCAATATTGTGTCCCAATAAGTCGTGCTGAAAGTACAGCTGATTTTCAGGGACTCTAGTTGGACACCGGATGTTGCATTAGCCTGAGCCAGAATTTTTATAGCGAATGGTGTGTTTACAGTTAATATTGCGTCATTTGAAATTAAACCAGGACCTGCCACAAAATTAATAGTTGGATTGACCGGGGTAGGTGGAGGGGCCGAGTAAGTAGTGATCTGAAGATCGATCATTGCAGTCTGGCCAGCTTTATCGATAACTTTAAACTCAATTCTTTCTACCCCTGTATCTGGTAAAGCTACAAAACTTGCTTCATAAATAAATAGCAGATGATCGTAAAACAATGAATCTATGCTCAGTATTTGGTCATTTGATATCCTCGTAATAATCAAAGATTGAATATTTGAGCCAGTCGTTCCATTTACCTGGCCCATAATATTAACATTAAATTCCGACTGAGGAGTTAATATTGTATCATTAATAATGCAATCAAAGCAAGGCACAAAACTAATTGAGGGTGGAAAATCTGAAGTGGGCTTATCTTCCTCCTTACAGGATTGAATCAATTGTACAGCCAGGAGTAGAATAGTAACTAAAAGCAAGTAAAAATTCTTCATGTTGGAAATTATAATGGTTAATAATCAATTGTTTCATATGTATCTAAAGGATTATAATATGAACAAAGACAAAAATAAAGGATGGATTTAAGGTATTGGTCTGATAAAGGTAATTAATGTTCCTTTTCTTCAATAAAATTCAATAATAAATTATAAAAGTCCTATCCTTGCTCCCAAAAACAGGGCGGGATGTAGCGCAGCCCGGTTTAATCTCTCCTATTTAATTATATATCAATTAATTAAAATCTACTACTTAAAACATTATTTAATGTTAATAAAACATATTGTAATATTTATTAAATTTTATCTTTAATGCATACGCCCGACAAATGGATAAATCAGTTTTGTCGTATCTTTGTAACATTCTTTCCAGTAAATTTTAAAAGCAGAGATTTAAAATTCGTATTGTGAGAACATTACTGCTTTTTGTAATCATCGGATTATCAATAAAAGCTTTTTCACAAGGCATAGATTCTGAATTGAACTTGCAACATCCAAAGTCAGATTCATTTAACCATCGAGCACATCAAGATCGGTCATTAATCCAGGTATATGATAGTATTTGCTACTGGCATATGGATTTAATGGGCGGTGAATGGCAGTTTTGGGTTAAATACATTGATATGGTATATGATGACAATTATAATCTGATAAGTGAAATATATCAAGGTTGGAACGGCAGCAACTGGCATAATCTCAATAAATTCATCTTTACTTACAATGATAACAATAAAAAGACAAGCGAATTAGAACAAGATTGGACTGGCAGTGCTTATGTAAATCATGAGCTCCTCACCTATACTTATGATACTATCAATAATTCGACAATTGAATTATTTCAAAGTTGGAACAACGGCGCCTGGGGTAATATGTTTCTCACCACTTATACCTATAATGCGAACAATAATTTGACAAGTTGGTTATGGCAATACTGGGACGGTAGCGATTGGGAGAATAATTACCTAAGAACTTATAGTTTTGATGCGAATAATAACGAGACCAGTGAATTATATCAACATTGGGACAAATTCACCTGGGTGAATGCCTCGCTCAAAACATATTCCTATGATGCCTATAATAATCTGACCAGCCAATTAGAACAACGATGGGACGGCAGTACCTGGGACAATTACTCACTCATCACCTATACTTACGATGCCAGTAATAATCTGACCAGCCAATTAGAGCAGGAATGGAATGGCAGCGCCTGGGAGAATTACAGGTTCATTACCTATATCTACGATGCCAGTAATAACCTGACCAGCCAATTAGAAGAAGAATGGAATATCTATGCCTGGGACTGGGATAATTCCTTACTCTTCACATATACTTACGATGCCAGTAATAATCTGACAAACAAATTATATCAAAGTTGGAACGGCAGCGCCTGGGTAATTGCCAAGTTAGATATTTATACTTATGATCCTGATAATTTCAAAATAAGCCAATCCTGGAAAACCTTTGGTTTTACTGCAGATGGTGATAGTACATTTTATTATTTTCAAACTGTTGTTGGTATTAATGACTTAGCGGTACCTCTGGAAAGTATCACGATTTACCCTAACCCGACCACTTCCAATAACATCACCATAGAACTGCCAAAAACAACCACACCAGTAAAGAACACTTTTCTGACCATCTTTAACCTCAACGGGCAGCAACTCCTCTCTCGCCAGATAATGGAACAAAACACGGTGATTAATGTCGGCACATTTCCCAGTGGGGTTTATTTTGTTAAGGTGTCGGATGACATGACGGTGCAGGTTAAGAAGTTTGTGAAGCAGTGATTTTGTCATACCGCGACTGAACCTGGCGCTTCCCTCGTCTCCGCCAGCTGGCGGAGATGAAGGAGCTTTCCAGTCGCGGAACCACAACGATAATGAAAGTAAATGAAAGCTTGCAAGCAATGTTACTTTTAAATAGGCCCTCTTTATTAATAGAAGTGAATTAATATTTAATAAAAAACTATCTTTGCACTCCCGAATTACACACCCACACTTCACTTGCACACCCAAACTCAAACCCTTTTCGCGGGATGTAGCGCAGCCCGGTTAGCGCGCCACGTTCGGGACGTGGAGGCCGGGAGTTCGAATCTCCCCATCCCGACTTAAAAGTTGGACAATAAGCAGTTGGACAGTTGGACAACTGCTTTTTTATTGGAATCCGGTTAGCGCGTCCCGACAGAGTCGGGAAGGCCGGGAGTTCGTCCGCCAGCTGGCGGATCCCCATCCCGACTTTAAGCCGGAATCCCAACCTGAATCTCAAAAGGTTGGGTTTTTTATGATATACTTTTCTATCCCGAAACTTTTTACAATCGCCTGCCTAAATTGCTGTTGTTTGTTGTACGGAAAAAATTTTCCAAAACGACCTCCATGTTGATAGTGATCAGTTCTTTTACCACAGAGATAACGGAGGATGCGCTGAGGCCTAATCTTCCTCAATCTTCGATCCTCCGGGTCCACCGATTGTCAATGTCCATTTATGCTTTCCCCTTCCTTTAATTGTTACCGTGCCGCTTTGCGGGCCGTCATAATAAGTTGTGAAATAATAACCGCATGTACCATCGTCCACAGGTATATAATCAGTAATAACGCCCGGATCCACAAGGCCATAAAATGCAGTTCCAACATAAAGATCAATCAAAGCTTCTTCGTGTTCATTTTTCACACGGATGGAATGGTCAGGCCGGAAAGTGCAACCTTCCAGGAAAAAGGGTATTAGAATTACAAAGAAAATGGTCTTAAAATTTTCATGCCAGGATTGAACCAACAAAGATAAAAATATCTATGTTTATGTTTGTGTGATCACTGTCATTCCGGTCTCTTCACAAACTTGCCCACCATCACCGTCCGGTCCGTTGTTATCCGCACAAAATAGACGCCACCCGGCAGCGAGGAGATATCGATAACGGTTTGCGGAGAAGTTGACTTTTGGGAAATGGATTCCCGGCCCTGAAGATTGAAAATTGAAATTTGAAATTCGGAGGAAGTTTCCGGCAATTCTATGGTAATAGTTGTAGACGAAGGATTTGGATAAATAATGACTGAGGACTGAAGACTGAAGACTAACGACTCTTCAACTCCCACTCCGCATGCCGATTCCACTTCTGCCTCACTATTGCATCCTGCAGCATTTCCAATGAAATAGGCAGATCCATTTAAGGATAGAAGATACTCGCAAATGCTTTGAATTGCACAATCCGATAAAGAGATATTCCAATTAACAGTTAAATGTGAAATAGTATTTTCATCCAGATGATCCAGGCCGTTCAGGCTGGTCAGGACTTCGTTTCCAATAATAAATATTTGACCGGAAATGTTATTGAGATTATTTAATCCCATAAGGCTGGTCAGCGAACTATTATCCTCAATAATAAGATCGCCCCCGATGGAAGTCAGATTCTCCAGTCCTGTCAGGCTGGTTAGGGCATGATTTCCAAATACATCCAGGCCTATTATAAGCTCATGCCCGATGGTGGTCAGGTTCGTCAATCCGGTCAGGTCGGTCAGACTATCGTTACGTAAAATGCGCAATTGACCCCCTATGGTATCCAGGTTTTCAAGCCCTGTGAGGTTAATCAGGGAAGGATTATTATAAATAAAAAGAGTTCCCCCGACGATGGTCAAGCCTTCCAGGCTCATAAGGTTGTCCAGTATTGGATTTGGATTGAGTAAATGGCCTATTTGCAGATCACCCCCGACAAAATTCAGATTCTCCAGACCGGTCAGGTTGGTCAGAGCAGGGTTACCCCAAACCTTAAAATTACCCCCGATGGACGTCAAGATACCTAAACCGTTTAAATTGGTAATATTATCCTGGACAGTATCACTATCATCATAGATATAGACATTTCCAAGAATTTCTGTACACTCAGGATAATTGAATTGAAAAGCATCAATCTGGGCTTGCGCTGAAAATGTTATGCCGTAAGGCAGGCAGGTCGAACACGGCTGGGTACTTTGTGCCATCACGCCGCTTACCATAAGCAGCGCAATCAAAAAAATGAAATGCTTTTGCATTGGTTTAGTTTCGATATCCCTTATGGATGAGCAAATGTAAGGAATAGAAATCTGAAAGTCAAGAAGCAAACTGGACAATAAGCAGTTGTCCAACTGTCCAATCGAAGCGTAGAGGAGATCCCGACTTGTCGGGACTGCTTATTGTCCAACTTTTAATAAATGATCTAATAGGTCACGGTCCAGGAAACATCTCCGGTGCCGCTGCTTCCGTCAGGCAAGAGCTGCACATGGATCTTATTCCTTTATCATTTTCAAAACCACAACAATATCATCCCCCGTTAATTTCACTATATAAACACCTTTCGAAAGCCTGCTTATATCAATTTCTGATTGCGGTT
>CAYJNJ010000094.1:0-18803 GCA_964371595.1 uncultured Bacteroidales bacterium
ATATTTTCTACACCCAGCACTTCGACCCCTTCCACAATAGCGGCTTCCCTAGCATTCCCAGATGGAAGGATCAACCCTTTGAAGCCTTTTCTTTTAGCCTCAATAGCAATGGGCAAGGCGCCTTTGATAGCCATCACGCCCCCGTCGAGCGATAATTCGCCCATGATCACGTAATCGCCGATGTGTTCCGCGTTAAGTTGTTCGGACCCTGCAAGGATCCCCACTGCCAGAGCAAGATCATACGACGAGCCTTCTTTTTTGATATCTGCCGGGGCCAGGTTTATCACGATTTTTTTCCCGGGCAGGCGGTACCCGATGTAGCGCAACGCCGCCTCGATCCGCTGGTGGCTTTCCTTGACTGCATTGTCGGGCAGGCCCACCATGAAAAAATTCACCCCCTGTTCGATATTCACCTCTACGGTGACCGTAACTGCATTAATGCCATAAAGGGCACATCCATAAGTTTTTACTAACATGATTGTTTCCGGATTAGTGAGAAATTAATGATCGGTTTAGTTATCCCGACTATTAATCCGGAAAATGGGCCAAAAATACCCGGTGCCCCGAAAGAATTTTTTATCGTTTTGGCTTATAGCCAGAACTGGAAAGGATTAGCTGAGAATCGGAAAGAGCAAAAAGTTGCTGCAGATCTGCCCCTTTATGCTTTTTCATATAGCTTTTAACGATCTGCCAGCCGATCCATCTCCCCAGCATGGCAGGAGCCCCATCAGGCAGGCCGGCAGTAAAAGGGCCGTCCTGTATAAAACGGTTATTCAGGAAGCCATCGCTCTTATAAAGCATCTCCTGGTCGATGAATAAGCGCCAGATTGCTGCTTCATTTTCGTTGCACCACTTCATTTGCGCAGCGGTGTAACCAATTTTAAGGCTGTCTTCAGTATCTGAAAGGAAAAGGTCCATGGCGTAAAGCACCCGGCCGTGGAAGATCATGAAATCAAGGAGTGTTTTAGGCTGATTTTCTTCAGGTATCATGGAATAAGCTACCTGGCGTGCGCATTCGGGTACGATATTGGGCGGTTCCATCCGGCGTGTCAGGAACACAGGGAGGCCGGCAGCGCGGTATTGCTCATAATCCCAGCCAAGAAACATGTCAAGCCCGATGATCATTACGGTGTCGAGATATTGCACCGGCGACTCATATAATAATCCTGAAACATAAGTATAAACCTGGGGGGACTGGAAATCCGGTTTAATACTTTTAATATTTCCGAATGTTTCGGTAAGCCCTTTTTCAAGGAAGCGGAGGTCAGGGTAAACTTCGCGGCACTTCTTTTCAAGTTCCTTATTAAAGGGATCCATGATAAATTCCCTGATCTGCAGCGCCTGTAGCGTATCCGGATTTTCACCAATGAAAAAGCCAAACTTTGCAGAAAGTGAATCAAGACCTTCCTGCACATGGTAAGGATCGAGGGCAAAGAGGGCCTGGCCATAATCCGTTATCCTGACCTGGTCAAGTTGTGCACTGGCCGGCTCACCTGGCTTTAATCCGGGTTTGCATCCAAAAAAGGCCAGGGTGAAAAGGAGCCAGAGAAACAGCCGTGTGTGATTTGACATTGCGTATGGTTAAAAGTGATCACGTGTCTTTACATCAATTTAAAACCGAGGCTGACTATGAAAGCATTGCTGCTTATCTTTTGCGAATCATCACCGGTATTTGGGATGTAAATGTTATTCAGGCCGAATTCATACCTGATATCCAAAGTAAGGAAAAAAACATCAACACCGGCACCGACATCCATTCCCCAGGCGACATTCTTAAAATTACTGTCCTGCAACGGTTCTGTGATCAATTCATCCGCATCGACCTCTTTGTTAATGATGAAATTTGCAGATGGCCCGGCCAATATGCGAAGGCTGAGGACTTTGGCATCGATAAGCTTATAGCCAACGAGGACAGGGACACAAAGGTTTTTTAGCTTAATATTTTCTTTCAGGTCAGAACCTTCATGCTTCAAGGTTCCACCGCTGGTCGCATAAAAAACTTCGGGCTGCACGTATAATTTTTTACCAAATCGTGCAAAAGCGCCGATCTGAAAATTGCTCTTTGCACTTTCTTTTATATCTTCAAGATCTGTCGATAATTTCGAAGTAGAGTACCCTATTTTAGGGCCGAAGGAAAACTGCGCATCAATTTCACTTGCTGTAAAAATCATGATGCAGATTATAAGGAGCTTTTTCATAATGTTTATCTTTTATTTATGCAAAAATAGAATATATATTTCAAGCTTTTGTGATAGAACACGGATGACACGAATGAAAAGGGTTTTCACTCTATAATATTTAAGTGTAAATTTGCCTGATCAATACTTTAACAAATGAAACGATTATTTACTCTCCTTATTATTATATTGCTTTCCTCGCAGTTAAATGCCCAGTACAAACCGATGCTTTTTGGCCTTCGGGTTGGGGCCGACCTGGGATGGGTCAAGCCTGACACTGAGGGGTATAAATCTGAAGGTGTGCAGATGGGATTTACATGGGGATTTACTGGTGAGTTTTTCCTAATGGAAAATTATGCTATACAAACCGGTTTTAATGTAAATTTTAATGGCGGTGAGATGTCTTATCCCTATATCACCCATTTATCCAATGACACTATGACAACGACAACGATGGGTACGCTGAATCGAAAGTATAACCTGAAATACCTCCAGATACCACTTTGTCTTAAAATGAAAACTGATATTTCAGATAAGTTCAGGTTGTTCGGAAAGATTGGACTGGGCACAGCATTCAATCTGAGCGCAAAAGCTACTGATGACTTTGTATATTTCGGCGGTACTCAATCATCTTCAAAAAAGAACATTAATGAAGAAATCGCACTGATGCGTGAATCACTTATAATTGGCGGAGGAGTGGAATATAAGCTGAAAGGCTCTACGGCTCTGATTTTAGAACTGACTTACGACAATGCCTTCAACAATATGCTCACTGGTGAAGACCCGGGGTTAACGGTTTCAGACCCAAAGGCTTTACTTAATTTTGTCGAACTGGGAGCCGGTATCGTATTTTAAAGGATAAACCCGTGAAAATCGCACTGGCACAGCTTAATTATCACATCGGCAATTTTGCGGAAAATGTCCTCAAAATCCGCCAATCCATTGCCAGGGCAAAAAATGAAGGGGCCGACCTGGTTGTTTTTGCCGAATTGGCTGTTTCCGGCTATCCTCCACGCGATTTCCTGGAATTTGATGATTTCATTGAAAGGTGCTACCAGGCGGTCCTCGACATTGCCGCCGATTGCCAGGGTATCGCTGCGGTGGTGGGATGCCCTGTGCGGAACCCCGACATTAAAGGTAAAAACCTGCTGAATGCCGCCCTGTTCCTTGAAAACGGCGAAATCCGCCAGACTTATTACAAAGCCTTGCTGCCGAATTATGATGTTTTCGATGAGTACCGTTATTTCGAACCGGGCCGTAAGTTTGAACTTGTTGAATACAGGGGGAAAAAGATTGCCCTGACTGTTTGTGAGGATTTGTGGGATGTTGGCGATGACCCGCTTTATGTTATCAACCCGATGGACGAGCTGATAAAGAAAAATCCTGACTTCGTAATCAATATTGCAGCCTCTCCTTTTCATTACGAGCAGGCAGATATCCGCAAAGGGATACTTACGGAAAATGCAAAAAGGTACAGGAAGCCATTCTTTTATGTAAATCATGTCGGGGCCCATACCGAGCTTCTATTCGATGGCGGTTCCATGGTGGTCGGCCCGGACGCACAGATCTGGGATGAGTTGAAGTATTTTGATGAGGACTTCAGGGTTTATGAGCTTGAGGAGGTGGAAAGAGGGGCTGGGAGGCATGGGGGCATGGAGGCATGGAGGCAAGGAGGCTTGGAGGCAGGGAAGCAGGGAAGCATGGGGGCTGGGAGGCATGGGGAACGGATTGTGCTGATACATGATGCTTTGGTGATGGGGATCAGGGAGTATTTCAGGAAGCTGGGATTTTCCAGGGCAATCCTTGGGCTTTCGGGTGGGATAGATTCGGCTGTAACACTTGTCCTGGCTGCAGAAGCGCTGGGTGCAGAAAACGTCTGGGCGGTCCTGATGCCTTCACATTTTTCCACGGATCATTCTGTCAACGATGCTGTCAGTCTGGCTGAAAATATTTCCTGCAGGCACGATATTATCCCGATAACTTCTTCCTTTGATACACTTGAACAAACATTGCAGCCCTGGTTTAAAGGGCTTCCGTTCAGTATTGCGGAAGAAAACCTGCAGGCCCGGCTCAGGGGTGTGATCCTCATGGCGCTTTCTAATAAATTCGGGTATATCCTGCTGAACACTTCCAATAAAAGCGAAGCTGCCGTGGGTTACGGAACCCTTTATGGTGATATGAACGGCGGCATTTCGGTGTTAGGGGATGTCTATAAAACGCAGGTGTTCGAACTGGCCCGGTATATTAACCGTGAAAAAGAAATAATTCCCGTAAATACGATTACCAAACCTCCTTCGGCTGAATTAAGGCACGACCAGAAAGACAGCGATTCACTCCCGGATTACGAAATCCTGGATAAAATACTTTTTGAATACATTGAATTGAGAAAAGGGCCGAAAGACCTGGTTGAACAGGGCTTTGAAGAAACCATGGTGAAACGCGTGCTATGGCTGGTCAATACCAATGAATACAAGCGCTACCAGACCCCGCCGATATTGCGGGTTTCTCCTAAGGCTTTTGGAATGGGTCGGCGTATGCCAATTGTAGCCAGGTACCTGGCCATCTGATCAGATATTTACCGCTTCCACTGCTTTTATGCCGGGAATAGCTTTCTTTATTGCTGTTTCCACACCGTTTTTCAGGGTGATGATGCTGTAAGGACACGACCCGCAGGCACCGATCAGTTCTACGTTGACAACATTATCGTCAGTCATGTTGACGAATTTGATGTCTCCGCCATCAGCCTGCAGATAGGGACGGATTTGTTCCAGCACATTAAGCACTTTTTTTTCGACTTCAGAGTGATTTGTCTGTTCCATTTTATCAGTATAGTTATTCGTTATTCGTTATTCGTTTCGACTAAAGCCTGGATATTGATGGCCAGGTTCATGAATGCCTTGTAGACCGGCGAATTTTCATCGAGGGCAACGGGAGAGCCGGCGTCTCCCGATTCGCAGATGCTCTGGACCAAAGGGATCTCCGCCAGCAGGTTGACCCTGGTATCATCCGCCAACCTGCGCCCGCCCTGCTTCCCGAATAGGTAGTACTTGTTATCAGGCAGCTCTGCCGGGGTGAAATACGACATATTCTCGATCAATCCCAGGATCCTCACCCTGATCTTGTCCTGGTTGAACATGCTGAAAGCTTTTTTTGCATCGGCCAGTGCAACCTGCTGCGGCGTAGATACGATGGCTATTCCATCGACCGGGTATTGCTGCACCAGCGTCAGGTGGATATCCCCGGTGCCGGGGGGCAGGTCGACGACAAGGTAATCCAGCTCGCCCCAGTGGGTGTCGTTGAAAAGCTGGTTCAAAGCCTGTGAAGCCATCGGGCCGCGCCAGATCAACGCCTGGGCGGCATCGACAAAAAATGCGATGGATTGAATTTTAATACCGTATTTCTCAACCGGGATGATCTTTCCGTTTTCCGCGTCAGGGTCCATGGTAGGTTTCTGATCGGCGACATCGAACATGATCGGAATGGAAGGACCGTAAATATCTGCATCCAGGATGCCAACCTTATTGCCGTTTTTATGCAGGGCAATCGCTAGATTTGCCGCTACGGTCGATTTGCCTACACCGCCTTTGCCCGAACCTACAGCTATGATATGCTTGACCTGTGAAAGGGAAGGGAATTCGGTTAAAAAATCAATTTCCACTTCGGCATTTTCATCGAAATTGGTACGGATAGCCGTTTCGGAAAGCTTCTGCAAGGCAGGTTTACTTTTATCGTCCTGTTTGGGCAATACGATGGTGAAACTGACTTTATGGCCTTCGACTTTAATATTTTTGACCATTTTAAGGGTGACGATACCACTTCCTTTCGGAAAGTAAAGCACGTCTTTCAATGCATTCAGGACCTGAACTTTTATATTTTCCATTTTAGATTGATCTTAATAACGTAAGGGTGGCAAAAATAGCAATAAAAACCATGCCGGGATCCACTATTCAGCCGGGTCAAGCTCTTTTGCGGGGTCCCAGAATATTTCCCGGAACCGGACGATCTTATCATTAACGACCTCAATTCCTTCACTTTCGAGTAGCTGCTGCATGATATCGGGCCCGCCAAAATGGTGCTTTCCTGTCAGCAGCCCCTGGTGGTTTACCACGCGGTGCGCAGGAACGGGGAAGGGATGGACATGACATTTGTTCATGGCCCAGCCTACCATCCTGGCCGACATTTTTGTACCTAGGTACCCAGCTATGGCTCCATAAGAAGTTACGCGGCCATATGGAACCAGCCGGGCTACCTCATAAACCCTCTCGAAAAACGATTCGTCAGCTTTCATGTCTTAGTGTGAATTCTGAGTATTTTATCGGGATGCCTTCCTTCCTGAATTTTTCCTCGTAAAATGTCTGGATAAGAGTGGCTTCATGGGGCTCAGCCAACTGGTAAATATCATCCGAGGCAAAAATAATCTCGTGCCCGTATTTTTTTATTACTGATAATGTGAAATTATAAAGTCTGCCATTATCGGTTTTCAGATGGATGAGACCGCCGGGTTTAATAATTTCCCTGTACCTTTCAAGGAATTCAGGCGAGGTGAGCCGCTTATAGCTATGCTTGGCCAGGGGGTATGGATCGGGGAAGGTGACCCAGATCTCACTGACTTCATTTTTTCCGAAAAACTGCCCGACAAATTCCACTTTGCTCCTGATGAATGCTACATTTTGCAATCCATGCTCCTGGACCATTTTACAGCCTTTCCATAACCTGGCGCCTTTTATATCTATCCCGACAAAGTTCCGTTCCGGGTATTTCATCGCCAGGTTCACGGTATACTCTCCTTTGCCGCATCCCAGTTCCAGTGTGATAGGGTGATCATTATGAAAATAATCTTTGTTCCAGGTGCCTTTAAGATGAAAAGCTTCGGGTATATCCGGGTATGGATGCTGGAAAAGATGGTTGAACGTAAGGTTTTCAGCGAAATGCGCTAATTTTTTCTTCGTCACAGCAGGGAGATAGGATTTCAGTATTTCAGCAACCAGGCGGAAGCGTTCTCAGTTGCCCTGATTTCCTGGAGGTAAGAAAGAGCAGGACTTTTTTCATTGAAGCTCTTATAGCTGATCCTCCTGTGCCCGCGATTGGTCGTCCCGGCTATTTCAGCATCAAATCCGCGTTTGGAAAGTTCTCTAAGAAATTTGTCCGCATTTTCTTCGCTTTCAAAACATCCGCCGATAATGTAGTATTTTGGGGATGCTGCTGTTTCAACCGGCATTTCCACTTTCGTCGCGACTGGCTGGGCAATGACTTCAATTACAGGGGCAAGTACTTCAGGCACAGGCGCGGAGGTTTGCACGATATGTTTTTCAGCAGGCAGGAATTCAATATTCATTCCTGAATACTGGGTGTAAATATTCTGAAGCGAATGAGGAAAAATGATGCCATACAAAAGGAAAAGGATCACGGGTAAAGCAAGGGCCAGGGTCCATTTTACCGGGGCTTGCTTCTTCTCTTTTAACCGGGGTATTTTCCGGTCAGCCGGATTTTGTGCCAGGCGAACGGGTTGAGGTGCTTCAACACGTGAATAAAGGGAGATGGGAGCCATGCCAAACACTTCATTATTAAATCCTTTTGTGGTGTATGGCATGAATTTCAGCTTGCCTTCCGGTCCCGCAGAGAGTTCACCAATATCTTCTATTGCAATGGTTTCGCCTGCTCCGGTTTTTCTTTTACAGGTATCCGCAAAATCGCTTACTACAACGGCTGCTTCCCTGTACGTGATTTGCCTTGAGGTTGCTATAGCGCTGATTAGCAAGCCGTCATCATGGTCAAGCAGGCTGTTGAAAGAAATTGCACGGGATGGGGGATATATCCTGTTTTTACTACGGTTGATCCATGCCGGCTTAAACTGCAAAATAAATCCACCGAGTCCGGGGACTGTAACGCAGTCGTAATCAAGCAGTAATTCTTTTAAATGGTATTCAACCGGGTACATGGGATGTTCAAATCAATGATCTGCGAAAGTAATGAAATGATGCTAACAGGTCAAGCCATGTTAGTAAATTTTAATAAATCTTCAGGGGTATCAACAGCCACAGTTTCATGTTCTGTAATGCCGATACTGATTGAGAGGCCGTGCTCAAGCCACCGTAGTTGCTCCAGCGATTCATGTTTCTCCAGGGTACCTTCCTTCAACGCGCAGGCTTCCCTTAAAATATCAGTATTAAACCCGTAAATTCCAACATGCATGTAGTGCGCTTGTCGCTGGATCCACATGATATCCTCTACGCTGCGAAGATAAGGTACCGGGGACCTGCTGAAATATAATGCCTCCATCCGCTTGTTAAACACGACTTTGACTACATTGGGATTGAAGATGTCTTCCTTTTGGGTGATCATCTTTGCAAGGGTTGCGATCCCTGCGCTTCCTGAAGTAAGCAGGCGGGCGACCTGCTGTATCTGTTCCGGATGAATGTAAGGCTCGTCGCCCTGGATATTGATCATGAAGCCGAAGCGGCGGTTCTTTTCTTTTTCCCATATTTCCAGGGCCTCCAGGCAGCGGTCTGTCCCGCTGCGGTGTAATTCGGAGGTCATGACAACAGGGTATCCTTCCGCTTCCACATGCTTGCGTATGCTTTCGTCGTCGGTTGCCACCACGACATCTTCAAAAACACCGGCCTTCAAAGCCTGCTCGCAGACACGCAGGATCATCGAACGGCCGTTGATATCCGCCAGTGGTTTGCCGGGAAATCTTGTCGAAGCGAAGCGTGCAGGAATAATCCCCAGTATGCTCATAAAGATTTATTTGAAAAGCCCGTGAATTTCAGCCTGGATCTTTTCGATCACAAATCCCAGGTCTTGAGGGTTATCGGCGAAATTTACTTCATCAACATTAATGATCAGCAGTTTGCCATGCTTGTATTTTGAGATCCAGGTTTCATACCTCTCGTTAAGGCTTTTCAGGTAATCGAGCCTGATCGATTCTTCATAAGTCCTTCCTCTCCTCTGGATCTGCTTGACCAGGTTTGGAACAGTTGACCGAAGGTAGATCAGCAGGTCAGGTGGCCTGATCAACGCGCTTATCAGTTCGAAGAGGGAGCTGTAATTTTCAAAATCCCTGGTTTCCATGAGGTTCATTGCATGCAGGTTTGGAGCGAAGATGTAGGCATCTTCATAAATAGTCCTGTCCTGGATTACGTTTTTTCCGCTCGAATGGATATTCACGATTTGTCTGAACCTGCTGGCAAGGAAATAAACCTGCAGATTAAATGACCATCGCTGCATATCTTCATAAAAGCTGTTCAGATAAGGATTGGCTTCAACATCCTCGAAATGCGGTTCCCAGCCAAAGTGCCTGGAGAGTAGTTCAGTCAGGGTTGTCTTGCCTGCTCCGATGTTTCCTGCAATTGCTATATGCATAAAGGGTTTTGGTGTTATTTATGTTTATAATTGTTCTTCTGTTTAATTAATTTTGAAGTCTTTAGCCAGGCTGAGAATCTCTTCAACCAGGATACGGTTATTGGAAAGCCTGGGGACCTTGTTCTGCCCGCCGAGTTTTCCTTTTCCTTTCAGCCATTGGTAAAATGTGCCCTGCGGCATAATTTTCAAAACCGGGGGGCGCAATACCATGTCGTGGTAACGCTTGGCTTCATAATCGGAATTCAGTGATTTCAGGGCTGTGTCGAGGGCTTTCATGAACTCGTCTGTATTGTCCGGTTCTGTTTCAAACTCAATCAGCCATTCATGGGCTACCCGGTTCTCAGCATTAAAAAACAGGGGGGCTGCCGTGTACTCGTTGACCACAGCATGACAGATTTTACAGGCTGTTGCGATGGCCTTCTCCGAATTGTCGATGATCACTTCTTCACCGACGGCATTGATAAAATTCTTAGTCCTGCCTGTAATCATTATCCTGTATGGGTCCAGCGAAGTAAACCTGACAGTGTCGCCGATCATATACCGCCATAATCCGGCATTGGTAGAGATGACCATTGCGTAATTGTTCTCTGTATCAACTTCATCCAGGCCAAGTGTTTTCGGGTTTTCGTCCCCGAGATTGCTTACCGGGATAAATTCATAGAAAATCCCATAATCGAGCATAAGCAGCAGCTCACTGGAATCGGAACGGTCCTGGATACCAAAAAAGCCTTCTGAGGCATTGTAGGTTTCCATGTAATTCATGGCGGATGACTTGATAAGGTTCAGGAATTGTTCTTCATAGGGCTTAAAATTCACCCCTCCATGAAAATACACTTCGAGATTTGGCCAGACTTCCATAATATTGTCTTTGCCGGTTTTTTCCAGGACACGGCGAAGTAACAGGAGCATCCAGGAAGGCACCCCTGAAAGACTGGTCAGGTTGTGCGGGATGACCTCCTCGGCCATCATTTCTATCTTATCTTCCCAATTATCCATCAGGGCGGTGCTTTTCCGCGGGACCCTGATAAACTCCGCCCAGGGAGGCAGGTTCTGGATAATGATGGCTGACAGGTCGCCGTCGTAATAAGATGCATTGTTGATCTCGCTGATTTTATGGCTTCCGCCGATGGCCAGGCCCCGCCCGCTAAAAAATGCCGTATTCGGGAAATTGTTGCAGTAGAGCGAAAGCATGTCCTTCCCGCCTTTGTAATGGCATTCCTCCAGCGATTCCTGGCTTACCGGGATGAATTTGCTCTTGTTGTCGGTAGTCCCCGAGGATTTTGCGAACCACTTGATCTCTGTAGGCCAGAGGATATTTTGTTTGCCTTCCCTCAGCAGATCGATCCTGGGCTTCAGGTCTTCATAAGTGCTAAGCGGCACCCGTTCTTTGAACTGCTCTACACTTGTAATAGATTGATAATCGAATTCCCTGCCCCATTCCGTTTCCTTCGCAGTCGCAATAAGCTTCCTGAACCATTCAGCCTGCACCTCATGAGGGTACTTGGTGAATAATTCTATCTGGTGGATCCGTTTTTTGATCAACCAGTATAATACGGAATTTATTAGCGCCATTAAGATTTCTGCTTGAACGATTGAAATTCAAAAATACAATTTTAGCAGTTAAAGGAAAAGGCGATCAGCTTTTATTTATCAACGAAAGAGAAAAGGTGGTGGAGTGGTGGAGTGGTGGAGTGGTGGAGTGGTGAAGGGGTGAAGGGGTGAAATGTGGCTCACTTCGGTGCTGTCTTTAAAAGGTAAAGGCCAATAATCATGAAGATGAAATTCGGGATCCAGGCTGCAATAAGCGGCGGCAGGTCGCCAACTGTGGCGAAAACCGTGGTAACCCTCATGAACAGGATATATGCAAAGGTAAGAAGGATGCCGAGCCCGAGATGCATACCAATCCCTCCCCTCAGCTTGCGGCTGGAAAGCGAGACCCCGATAAGCGTCATAACCAGCGTGGCGAAAGGGGATGAGATGCGGTTATGTTTTTCCATATCATAGAAAACGATCTCTTCGACGCCTTTCAGCTTTTCCTGCTTGATATAATTTTGAAGCTCCGGCAATGTCATTTCCTCGTAATTCTCTTTCTTGATATACAATTCAACAGGTTTCAGGTTGAGCGTCGTATCAAGCTTCGCGCCCTGCCATATTCTTTCCCTGTTGCCGTCAACTGTCCTGGCTGTAAAATTCTGCAAGTGCCAATGGCTGCTCAGGCTATCCCAGGTAATCCGGTCTGATGACAGCTTGAGCTGAAGGTCATGGCCGTTGAATTTTTCAAGGGTAAAACGGAAACCCGTTTTTGATTTTATATTGAAACTTTCCATATAAACAAAGGTGCCCGGGTTGATCTGAAGGTGAATGTGCTCGTCTTTGCTTTTGGAAAGGTTATGGAAATAGGTATCTGTAAATGCCCTTCTCTTCTGGTTTGTATGCGGGATCAGGAAATTGGCCAGGTAAAAAGAGAGAAGTGCGAGGATGATTGCCGAAATAAAATAAGGCCTGAGCATCCTGTTAAAGCTTATCCCACTGCTTAAAATGGCGATAATCTCAGATTTTCCCGCCATCTGTGAAGTGAAATAAATGACCGAGATAAAAGTGAAAAGATAACTGAACAGGTTGATAAAATAAGGGATGAAATTGAGGTAATAATCGAAAATGATGGAATTAAGAGGGGCTTCTTTTGAAATGAATTCGTCGATATTTTCAGACAGGTCGAAAATAATGACGATCATGATCAATAAGGAAATGGTGAAAAAGAAAGTGCCCAGGAACTTTTTAATGATATAGTAATCGAGGGTCTTCAAATGTTGTGTTTTAGTTAGATATACGCTGTAAAAGTAGAAAAATTGTCAGAGCCTGCCTGATAATTGCTTTATCATCTGGTCTTTCCAGGGTGTGAATTTGCCTTCGGCGATTTTCACCCTTGCTTGTTCCATCAGCCAGAGGTAGAAAGTTAGATTGTGCAGGCTGGCCAGCATGGCGCCCAGCATTTCGCCCGATATGATGAGATGGCGAAGGAAAGCTTTGCTGCACGTGCGGTCCGGTGGCATTATACCATCTTCATCAACCGGGCTGAAATCGTTCTTCCATTTTTCATTTTTCATATTCATGACGCCACGCGGAGTGAAAACCATCCCGTTCCTGCCATTACGCGTAGGCATAACACAATCGAACATATCAATTCCCAGGGCAATGCTCTGTAATAAATTTACCGGTGTGCCGACACCCATCAGGTAACGGGGCTTGTCTTTTGGAAGTATCCCGCAAACCAGGCTGGTCATTTCATACATAACTTCTTCCGGCTCACCTACTGATAAACCGCCGATTGCATTGCCATCAGCACCTATCCGGGCAATGGTCTCAGCAGACTTTGCCCTCAGGTCGTTAAAAATACCACCCTGCACTATGGGAAACAGCGACTGGCTGAAGCCATATTTCGGTTCAGTTTCATTGAACCGCGTAATGCACCGGTCCAGCCACCTGTGGGTAAGCTGCATGGAATTATCGACATATTCACGGGCTGCCTGTGCAGGGGGGCATTCGTCAAAAGCCATGACGATGTCGGCACCAATGGAACGCTGAATATCGATGACCGATTCCGGGGTGAATGTGTGCCTCGAGCCATCAATGTGCGACTGGAAAGTCACGCCGTTCTCAGTTAATTTCCTGCTGTCGGCCAGTGAATAGACCTGGTAGCCACCACTGTCGGTAAGGACCGGACCGCTCCAGCCGTTAAATTTATGCAGCCCGCCCGCCTGCTCAATTACCTCAATTCCAGGCCTTGTGTAAAGGTGGTAGGTGTTCCCAAGTATTATCCTCGCCCTCACCACATCTTTCAAATCTTTGAAATGTAATGCCTTAACCGTTCCTGCCGTTCCGACAGGCATAAAAATAGGGGTAGGGATCAACCCATGTGCAGTTTCAAGTTGTCCTGATCGTGCATTAGATTGATTATCAGTAGATTCGATTGTAAATTTCATTGTTAATAAAAATTGATCAAAGATAAATTTATTCATCGGGGAATGAATAATTTTGTTTCAATCTATGTTTGAATTTCCTTCGGAAATAACGATTCTGCAGTTACTGCCATTCGCGGTTTTTGTCCTGTTCGGCATATCCTGGATAATCCAGATGATATACTACTGGAGTATTTACTCCCGCCTGGCTTTTTACCGGAAAAAAACCGGCGATGCAACACCCCGCCCGGTCTCTGTTGTCATTTGTGCCAAAAATGAATACCAGAACCTTCTCCATAACCTGCCCATCATCCTCGAGCAGGATTACCCGGATTACGAAGTCATTGTTGTCAATGATGCATCCGACGACGATAGTATCGAGCTTTTAAACTCATTTACAAGGAAATACACACAACTCAGGATATTTAACCTGGAACAGAACCTGAATTTTTTCTCAGGAAAAAAATTCCCGTTATCCTTAGGGATCAAGTCAGCCAAATATGATATCCTCCTGCTTACCGACGCAGATTGCCGCCCTTCGGGCCCGGACTGGATCAAGAATATGGTTTCGAATTATGACGATAAAACTGATATCGTCCTTGGTTATGGAACCTTCAGGAAAACCGTGGGGTTCCTGAACCAGCTCATACGCTATGATGCTTTCCTGGTAGCAATGCAATACCTCTCTTTTGCCCTCGCAGGAAGTCCGTATATGGGTGTGGGACGGAACTTATCCTACAGAAAAGACTTGTTTTATAATGCAAAGGGCTTCACTTCACATTATAAGCTGAAATCTGGCGATGACGACCTGTTCATTAACCGTGCGGCGAACCGCGCCAATACCAGGATCGAGATTTCACCGGAAGCCCACACGATTTCGATAGCTAAAGCAAACCTGGTACAATGGATCATCCAGAAAAGGCGCCATTTTTCAACAGCCCAGTATTACCGTCCGGTTTTTAAGTTTATGCTGTCGCTCAGCTATATTTCCAAATTGCTGCTTTACCTATCTTTTGTTGCCCTGCTTATTCTTCAGTATAACTGGCTGATCACACTGATCGCTTTTTCGGTGTTTTTTATCAGCCACTGGGTGATCCTGGCCATGTGTACCAACAAAATGAGAGAAAACGACCTGGCAGTGCTTTCTCCAATTCTTGAGATCCTCGTGCTTGCCCTTAGCCCGGTGATCTATTTCTCCAACATGATCATAAAACAGGAGAAATGGAAATAAACATCAGGCTTACCGGCAAAGCGCAACGGGATTACGAACTGGTCAGGGCCGCCCTGGAAAGAAGCGACCAGAATGCCTATGCCGAGCTGATGAAGAATTACAGGGATACCCTGTATTTTATGATGCTCAAAATGACCAATAATCCTGAAGATGCCGACGACCTGACCATCGAAGCTTTCGGGAAAGCCTTCAAGAACCTGAACCAATATACGCCTGATTTCGCATTCAGCACCTGGCTTTTCAGGATCGCCTCAAACAATTGTATAGATTTTATCCGGAAACGCAAGATGACGGAATCGGTTTCTGTTAACCTGAATGAGCTGACAGATTCAGGGGATGACCTTGCAGACATCCTTCCTTCTCCAACAAGAAACCCGGAAGAAGAAATCATCAGGCAGCAACGTATTGAAGCGTTAAGGGATGTGATCGATAAGCTGAAGCCGCAATTCAGAAAGCTTATCGAATTACGTTATTACGAAGAACGCTCCTATGAAGAAATATCTACCGAGTTAAGTCTTCCTATCGGAACAGTGAAAGCACAGCTTTTCAGGGCAAGGGAACTGATATACCATATCCTGAAAAACCGGCCGGAAAAATTTACCGATGATTAATTTCCCATCTAAAGGCAAAATTTCACGAATTAATAGTAATAATTTCGGATTAATTTAGTTATTTTGAAGGGTTTAAACTCTTAACAACTTTTTATGAAAACTTTAAGATTATTGGCCATTCTGTTTCTGGCTACTTTCATGATTACCGGCTGCGGTAAGAAAAAAGAACAACAGATTCTCGACCTTCAGGCAAAGAATGTACAGCTCCATGCTGAATATGAGCAGAAAGATTCGATGCTGAACGAGCTTTTTACCTCCATCAACGATATTGAGCGGAACCTTTCCGATATAACGGCAAGGGAGAAACTCATCACAGAAGCTCCTACCGATGAGAAAAGGATGAATATGGATGTCAGGGATAAGATCATGGACGAGATCATCCTGATAAACAACATCATGGAAGAAAATAAAAAGCGCCTTGCTTCCCTCCAGGAACAACTTAAGAAATCCAATACTAAAATCTCTTCGCTGGAAGAAACGATCAAAATGCTGACGGTCAGGCTGGAAGAAAAAGAGATGGAGCTCGCCTCCCTGAAAGAACAGTTGCTCAAGCTGAATTTTAATATTGAGTCGCTGAATGCCACTGTTGATACCCTTCGCCAGGAAACCGCTTCGCAATCGAAAGTGATCAGCCAGCAGGATGCCATGATCGGTGAAATGAATACGATCTGGTATGTTATCGGGACTAAAAAAGAGCTTGAGGAAAAGGGCATTGTTGAAAAAGCCGGCGGCCTTTTCAGCGGCGAAATGGTGATGAGCGATATGATCAATCCCGACCATTTCACCACCACTGATATGAGGACCCTGAAACAAATACCTTTTGACGGGGCCAAAGTAACCCTGGTGACTGTTCATGCTGATGGTACTTATAAACTTCTTCAGGAAAACGAAATGTTCACCGGTATCGAGATCCTTGATCCGGCCGAATTCTGGAAATCTTCGCGTTTTCTTGTGATCATGATCAAGTAAGCTGTTTTTATGGATTTGTATGATTTTCAACAGGCTGTTCTCCGGGGGATCGGGGATAAGCTCCCCGGGCCGCACACATATGACGGTTCTGTCAGCCACGCCCCGCGGCGCAAAGATATTCTCACCCAACTGGAAAAAAGGTTAGCCTTGCGCAATGCTTTGCGCTATTTCAAGCAGGAGCACCATCCTGTTTTGGCCGCAGAATTTGCAGAAGAACTGGAGAAATATGGCCGCATCTACATGTACCGGTTCCGGCCGCAATATGCCATGTATGCCAGGCCTATAAGCGAATACCCGCATCGCTCCCTGCAAGCCGCGGCAATCATGCTGATGATCCAGAATAACCTTGATCCTGCCGTTGCCCAGCATCCCCACGAACTGATCACGTATGGCGGGAATGGGGCTGTTTTCCAGAACTGGGCCCAGTACCTGCTGACGATGCAATACCTGGCCGAAATGACCGATGAGCAGACGCTGGCCATTTATTCGGGTCACCCGATGGGACTTTTTCCATCGCATCCCGATGCCCCGCGCGTCGTGGTGACAAACGGCATGGTCATCCCTAATTATTCAAGCCAGGACCATTGGGAGAAATTCAATGCACTTGGCGTTTCACAGTATGGACAGATGACGGCAGGTTCCTACATGTATATCGGGCCGCAGGGAATTGTCCACGGGACTACCATTACCGTCCTGAATGCCGGGAGAAGGCTTCCCGGCAGTGACGGCAACCTGGCAGGTAAGGTGTTTGTAACCTCCGGCCTTGGCGGCATGTCGGGCGCCCAGGCTAAAGCGGCCGTGATTGCCGGTGCCATCGGCGTGATTGCCGAAGTTAACGGGAAGGCAGTCGATAAGCGCCATGAACAGGGCTGGGTCGATGAGGTTTTTGATAGCCTCGATGACCTGATCATCAGAATAGGAAAGGCAAGACAGGGCAAAGAAGCGGTTTCGCTTGCCTTTAAAGGAAATATTGTCGATCTGTGGGAGAAATTTGCTGAATGCAATATTTTCGTGGAACTCGGCTCCGACCAGACTTCCCTGCATAATCCATGGGCAGGTGGATATTATCCGGCAGGCCTTAGCTTTGATGAATCGAACCGTTTGATGGCCGAAGATCCTGATCAGTTCAAAGCCAAAGTCAAACAATCGCTGGTAAGGCAGGTGAATGCCATCAATACCATGGCTAAGCAGGGTATGTATTTCTGGGACTACGGCAATGCCTTCCTGCTGGAATCGGGCAGGGCAGGGGCCGATGTTTTTAAAGATGACGGCACCTACCGTTATCAATCCTATGTGCAGGACATCATGGGTCCGATCTGCTTTGATTACGGCTTCGGTCCATTCCGCTGGGTTTGCACATCAGGAAAGCACGAGGACCTGGCTGTGACCGATAAAATTGCCGGCGATGTTATCGAAGAGCTTGCAAAAACAGCCCCGGACGAAATCCGTGGCCAGTTGAACGATAATCTGCTCTGGATCAGGGCTGCGGAGCAAAATAAGATGGTCGTTGGCTCACAGGCCCGCATCCTTTATGCCGATGCCGAGGGCAGGATCAGGATCGCCGAAGCCTTCAACCGGGCGATTAAGGATGGCCGCCTGTCAGGACCTGTTGTCCTGGGCCGCGACCACCACGATGTTTCGGGTACAGATTCCCCCTTCAGGGAAACTTCCAACATATACGACGGGTCACAATTTACTGCAGATATGGCAGTGCAGAACGTGATAGGCGATTCTTTCCGCGGCGCCACCTGGGTTTCCATTCATAATGGCGGTGGCGTGGGATGGGGAGAAGTGATCAACGGGGGCTTCGGGATGCTGCTCGATGGTTCGGCTGATGCTTCCAGGAGATTAAAGAACATGCTGTTCTGGGATGTGAATAACGGCATCGCCCGCAGAAGCTGGGCAAGGAACAGCGAAGCCGTATTTGCCATTAAAAAAGCAATGGAAGCGGAACCCAAATTAAAGGTCACGCTTCCAGCCCTTACAGATGATAATCTTATAGAAAAATTCTTTATCTGACAGTGATCTTGCCGGTGAATACCTCTTCACCTGCCATCACCCTGTACATATAGATACCTTTATTCCAGGAGGATGCATCGAACAAAATGCTGTGCCTTCCTGCTTCCATCACACCGTTTTCCAGAACCATCAGTTCCTGGCCGGTAATCGTGTAGATGCTGATACTAACACTGGCAGATTTTACGAGCATAAGATCAATATTTCCCTTTTCGTTTACCGGGTTTGGAAATACCGAGACACTGCTGATTTCTTCGTTTTCATCAATACCAATCGGGTCTGACGTGTTGAAATCGACCAGTTCATTATAACCAAATACACCACCCTGGTAAATCGTGGTATTGCTACCGTAATAAACCATGTAGAAGCCCGGGTTCAACAAGCCGTCGCCGCCGGCGTCATGAATAATGAAAGTATGGCATTCCTCGGCGCTGAGGGTGAAAGTCTGCTGGATCATCTGCCCGGCAGTGGTATAAGG
>CAYJNJ010000095.1:0-18641 GCA_964371595.1 uncultured Bacteroidales bacterium
TTTTACATCCTCATCTTTAAGATTGAAAAATGTTTTTATATTCAGAGTTAGGCTTTCGAGTTCGGCATTTGTTAAGTCGTGTGTTTTATTGAAAAGTGTCCTATAGTAGTCAAGTTTCTCCTTGACTTTGTCAGGAAGATTGAGATTAAGTTGCTCAGTATTGAACTTGTTATTTGCTACTTTTTCAATCATTAAGTTTCATTTGTTATAGTTTCAATATTGCACGTTTTGCATTCTTGATTATATAGTTTTCAATTTAGGTTTTCTTTCCATTCATGAATTACAATGTCCCAATCCTTTTTCGACTTGACGTTTTAATTCATTCAAATTCTTGGCTGTTTCTCTGAAAAGACCTGTATCTTTTTTTATTTGTTTAAACCAAAAGTCAACAGACGCATTCAATCTTTGATCTCTTGATAGTAATATTTCGTTGTATAAAGCAGCAATGCAATGACTTGAATCAAGAATTATTCCACCAGATGGAATCTTTCCATTAGTCAAGCCTTTTTCTATGTCTTTTATTATTATGTAATTGCTAACTCTTGTAAATGTCGTCTGTTTGTGAAACCTATTTACTAATGATTTTAGAATATACCTGCAATCTTCCACTGTTTGCAAATTTTCTTCAAATCTTTTTATAACAGTTGCATCCAAAGGTTTAAATGAAAAATTATGTTCTTTTTCAATAGGACTTATGTCAGTCCATTGAGAAGCAATTTTGCGAAAATCAATTATTGTAGAATTCAAATCTTCCCAATATACAAAAACCTGATCCGCTGCAAATGAGAGTTCATCAAGAGAATAACCATCAATTAGTATATCTTGATTTTTTTGAAGATATGTAATGGCTTTTTTGTCAATGCTTTTGTATTCCTTTTCTTCATATTCTTTTTGCATTGCGGACAACCTATCAATACCCATATTTTCAAATTCATTGAAATAGTCGAGATGTGAGTAATTATTGTTTTTTATTGCTTCAATTCTCTTTTCAATTTCTTCTTTTGGATTTTCAAAAATTTTAGAGTGGATTATTTGTGTGGCAATTTTAGGTGCAACAACGCCAATGAATCCTTTAGAACAGTCGTAGTCTTTCAATGCAGCCAATTGTCCCAATAAAGCGATATAAACTCTCGCAGAGTTAGCTTTCAAAAATTCTAACCTCTTTGTTTTTGTTGAATTATTCCAAGTCGCTTCGACTAACCGCAAAAAATCGTCAATAATATAAAACTCCTTTGATGCCATCATCCTTTGTCCGCGAATAAGGGTATTCATTGCCATTGCCATATTTTGTCTTTGGTCAAGGTCTTTATTCAACGCAATTTCAATGACTCCGGCAGGACTCGAAAAAACTTCAATTTCACCACTCAAGGAATGTTCAAAAAGATATTCTCCAATTTCTGTTTCCTCCCATTTTTTGTCTTTGGGAGCGATGTCATTTAATGAGCAGTTGTCCAAATAAATTCTTAATGGTTTCATCTATATTTTCATTATTAGGTGTCGTTGTCTATAATGGCAGGTAACGCTTGCGCACAAAGGCCTGGCCCGGATTTAACTTGGTCGGCCAGGCGGGCGCGATGTTTATTTTTAGTTTTACACTTTTCATTTTTAACTCCCTCGCGCCTGCCTGGACGGACAATTGATTTCCGGGCTGGCCTTTGTGCATCCGTTGGCTGCAGTTTTATTTATAAGTAAATCGATCATAATGAGGTTCATATTCGATCAAATGCTCTTTATTTTTACCGGTTAGTTGTGGATGTACAATTACAAATTCATAAGATTGGAATAATTCAAAAATATTCTTTCTAATCATAGATTTTATGTGGTATAAGTGATAACATAAAAGGCAACTATAGCAAAATCGTTTTGTCCATTGATCGATTTTAATTTTATCCATTTCCCATGATTCACCTTTAAAATTTAATAATTTAAGGTAGCCTTTTGGATACTCAAGAGTATATTCAGAATGAGCGAATGCATTTCTTAATGACGAGTGGAAGCCATTTTCAATTATATTACCAATTTTTAAATTATGGCTTTTAAATTTATCTTTGATTGGCAGAATAAATTTATGCTTTGAAGAATCTGGAACCAATACATCCCAATAATACTCTTCTGAGTCACATAATCCACATAGTCTCTTAATTAACTTTAAAAATGGTTTTGACTCCCAAATATGTGTATATATTAATAATTCAAGAGTAATAAGCTTTACACTATCCTTGGGTGCAACTTGATTAAAACTGTAATTTTCTTTTATAAACCCAATAAGAAATTCCATCCGATTTCGATCGCTAATCTTATCAAGCCTATAATCAATCATATAGGGGTTGACTATAGAATTCTTTAATGAAAAATAATTCCCGTCAGCAAGCAGACAAATAAAATCGTTCTTAAGATTTTCATGCTTATAAGCAAAATCAAAACTTTCCTTAATCGACTCTATAACCTCCAATTCAATAGCTGTGAATTCGTTTTTTGTAATCATGGTCTGTAAACAATATAAAGAAGGATCCAGTGAAGTTTATTGGCTAAGGCATAATTATTTACCAAGATTGTGTTAAATAGTATTCACTTCATTTTTAATTATAATATTAATTTAACTATTGCAATTATTAGAAAGATATATATTGCAATTGAGAAAATCATGTTCAATGCAGCCAACCAGTTTGGAACAATGTCTGCGTCATATTTGCTAATTTTTATTGGTAAATTTTTAATTCTATATAATTCTTCTGGCGAAGCTCCTTCATATTCTTTATTTTCAATGATTATCTCTCTTTTCTTTTTTGCTGATTCCATTGCAAAGTTGTGCATTACTCCATATGACCAAAAAATAATTATAGTTATACTTAAGCTAAACCAAAATAGCATCTTATCAATCCAAAAGAAGCTCAATGTTGTGAAGATGCCAATAAATAAACTGATTTTCCCTCCCATGTTACTTTATTTTGAAATATTAAACATTAAATAAAATTGCAGCCAACTATCCAGGATTTTATCCGCAAGATACCAATAAAACAAACATCGAAAAAAAATCGATAAGAAATGGTAGATAATATCGGGTTGGACTAAGTCGCCTGAAGATCAAGGGTTAACAACGTAGAGATTCAATATTAGTAGGGTGTCATTACCCGCCAGTAGGGTGCTGCATTAATTCAGCCCGGGAAGGACGTCGCAGGAAAACTGGAGAGCGGTCTTGACGAAAGAGACGTTGGGAGGAAGGGAGCAGGTGACGCCGGAGGCCTGGTGGCCGGTGATGTAAAAGGTTTTTTCGGGGAACCGGGCGGCAAGGCGCTGGATATAGGATTCGATCTTCTCCTTTTCTACGCCGTTGGCAAAGGCGGTGAGGAAATAATCGGGCCTGAGGTAATCGGAAACGGCGTAGACATCTTCTTCGGGTACGCTGGGCCCCAAGTAAATGACTTTGAAACCGCGGCTTTTGATCAGGTAATCGTAAACCAGCAGCCCTAATTCGTGCAGGTCCCATTCGGGCAGGAATAGCAGGAACTTTTTGGCATCCGCCGAGACTGTCGCGGGAATGCTGTCGATGGCAACATAGATCTTTTTCTTGACCAGGTTGGAAATGAAATGCTCATGCGCGGGATTGATGCTTCCGGCCTGCCAGAGCATACCGATCTTTTCAAAAAACGGGTAAAGCACCTTGAACACCGTGTTCTCAAATCCGTCCCTGATGATCGCCATGTTCAGCGTCTTTTCAAATTTCGCTTCATCCATCTCGATCATGGCAACTACAAGGTTCTCAACCTGGCTGTCGTGCGTGTTCGAGATCATGGAAACCTCGAGCACCTTCTTCGAAAGCTCGGATTCATCCAGTCCCGCCAGCTTTGAGATCTTATACCCGTGCTGAAGCAGAATTGCGATGTTCATCAGCTTCCTCACCTCCGTATCGCAGTAAAGCCGTATGTTCGATTCCGTCCGCCTGGGCTCCACAATGCCGTACCTCTTCTCCCAGATACGAATCGTATGGGCCTTTACCCCGGATATCCTCTCCAAATCTTTAATTGAATAAAGAGCCATTACATTGTTGATTGATCGGAAAGTGAAACAATAAGGTACCTGTATTGTTCATTTTATTCCCAGGCAAATTACACAGATTATTCTTCAGACCGACATGATGTGCAAATTTATCTGCGTTAACTTTGCGTAACTTTGCGGTATAACTCCCGGGTTGTTACGCAGAGTTTCGCAAAGAAAACATAAAGATTCGCAAAGGTAGTTTCAGGGATATTCACATTTAATAATACAAAAGTTAAATCTGTCAAAAGTTTCAATTTGGGTAACGAAATCATCAATATCGTTGTGATCGGGTCGGGTAATGTTGCCTGGCACCTGATCAATGCTTTTGGGAAGAAAGGAGTTAATATCCTGCAGATCCTCGGGCATAGCGAAAAATCGGCAGCAAAGCTATTCTCTTCATTCTCCATACCTTATATAAATGATCCGGGCAAGCTTGCTAAGAATGCCGACCTCTATATCCTTGCCGTGCAGGATGACCGGATCGGGCAGGTTGCACAAGGGCTGGGACTAACCAACCAGCTCCTTGTCCATACTTCGGGCTTCTCCCCTATTGAGATCCTTGCCGGGGCATCAACCAATACGGGGGTTTTCTGGCCCATACAATCACTGACAGCAGGCAAATCCGTTTCTTTTAAAAATATCCCCGTCCTGGTCGAAGGGAATACGGCAGGAAATACTGAAACGCTTATAAAATTCGCGGGACTGGTCAGTACGAAGGTCATTTCCACCAATTCGGAAACGCGGCAGAAAGCCCATCTTACCGCAGTGATCGCATCCAACCTGGTTAACAGGCTCTATTCTATTTCTGCCGAAATTCTGGAACGGGAGAAATTACCGTTCAGTCTTCTGGAGCCACTGATCTTGGAAACGGCGAAGAAAGCCGCCCGTCGCCATCCCTCGGCAAGCCAGACAGGACCGGCAGTACGGAACGACATGAACGTTATTTTCAAACACCTCGAATTGCTGGGTAATGACCCGGAATTCAAAGAAATATACCGGCTTTTATCGGAAAACATCATTCAACATTATCATGGGAAAAGTAAATAATTACAAAGAACTTCTTAAACATATCACTGCGTTTGTTTTCGATTACGACGGCACGCTGACCAACGGGACGCTTATCCTTCTCGATGAAGGGGAACCGCTGCGGACGGCCAACGTAAGGGATGGATATGCCATCCAGCTTGCCGTCAAAAAAGGCTTCCAGATAGCCCTTATCACCGGCGGAAGGTCCAAATCGATGTCAAACAGGTTCAGGATGCTCAGGGTGCAGCATGTCTTCCTCGGGGTGGAGCATAAGCTGGATACGCTGAAAGCTTTCATGGAAGCCAACGGCTTAAAGCCGGAAAATGTACTGTACCTTGGCGACGACATCCCGGATTATCACGCCATGAAATATTGCGGGATAGCTGCCTGTCCTGCCGATGCCGCAGAAGAGATCAAATCCGTTTCGCACTACATCTCGCATTATAAAGGCGGCGAAGGCTGCGCCCGCGATGTGATCGAGCAGGTGCTGAAAGTCCAGGGGAAGTGGATGAATGATGACGCTTTTAGCTGGTAATGCGATGCCCTGGAAAGCCTGGTTCCGCTTAATCCGCCCGCTAAACCTCATGATCATGGCCGCCATGCTGCTGCTGGTCAGGTACGCCATTTTTCAGCCCGTTTTCAGCCAGAACGGACTGGAAGGCCTCATGCCGGGCTGGCAATTTTCCCTTTTAATCCTTGCCACCTTATTTATTGCAGCAGGCGGATATGTGATCAACGATGTGCTCGATATTGAACCCGACAGGATAAACAAACCGGCAAAGCAGGTGATCGGCCGCCAGGTCAGCGAAGAGACCGGCAATAAGCTGCATACCAACCTCACTGCAACAGGTGTCATTATAGGATTAGTTTTCAGCTACTTATCCGATAATATTTTCCTCGGGATCATCTTCGTTATCATCGCAACGGCGTTGTTCTATTACAGTTTCAAGTATAAGTACATGCCTGTTGTCGGGAACCTGGTGGTTGCCATCCTGGCCGCTATGGTCGTGATCATTTACTGGTTGTTTGAGTTTTACCACCTGAAGGGCCAGCCCGAATCGTTTATTAACGCCAGTCCTTACTTTTACCAGCTTAACCGCTTCGTGCTTGCTTTTGCGCTGTTCGCCCTGCTCACCACCTTCCTCCGCGAGATCATCAAAGACGCCCAGGATGTTGAAGGCGATACCCGCTTTGGATGCAGGACACTGCCTGTTGTGCTGGGCTTTAAAAATCTTTCTTACGTGCTGATCCTGCTTGAAGTACTGGTCTTTGCCTTGTTAGCCTGGTTCCATGTAAAGCTTCATCATTCGCATTATAACCTGATGGCAATTTTATTGATCCTGCCGGGAATACTATTGATCTATGCCACTGCCAGGACGGTAAAAGCCAGGGATAAGGCGGCTTTCGCCCATCTCAGCCTTATTATTAAACTCGTTATGATCACCGGAATGATGTCGCTGGCTGCCGCATGGTTCAGAAATATATAAACTATGCTTGAAAACCTCCGCAACCGCCATATCATTCTTGCTTCGCAGTCGCCCAGGAGAAGGCACCTGTTGAAACAGCTGGGGATTGAATTTACTGAGATCCATGCTGAAGTTGACGAATCTTTTCCTGCCGGGATGGAACCGGATGAAATTGCCATCCACATTGCCGAAAAAAAGGCGGATCATTTCCACGAGCTGCTGGAAAACCCTGCCAATATTGTGATTACGGCCGATACGCTGGTTCTGGTGAACGGGCAGATCCTCGGCAAGCCGGGCGGGAAGGAAGAGGCCAGGCAAATGCTGGGGACACTTTCGGGGAACATGCACCAGGTGGTAACCGGCATCTGCATCCGCAGCCGCGATAAATCCCGCACCTTCACTTCATGGACCGATGTTTATTTCAAAGAGCTCACGGCGGAAGAAATTGAGCATTACCTCAGCGAGTACGAACCTTACGACAAAGCCGGCGCCTATGGGATACAGGAATGGATCGGCTACATCGGGATCACCCGCATTGAAGGATCATATTTCAACGTGATGGGGCTACCAGTGCAAAGGCTTTATGAGGAGCTGACGCAATTTTAGTTAATTTTGAATTTTGAATTTTGAATTTTGAATTCGGGTATACCTACTATATTAGTTACCAATGATGACGGCTATTTTGCGCCGGGGATACGGGCTTTGATCGCCGTGATGCGGGAAATGGGCAATGTGGTGGTGGTAGCACCTGATATGCCTATGTCGGGCACTGGCCATGCCATCACGGTGCGGCACCCTTTACGCCTGCACCTTATTGCTGAAGAAGACGGGTACCGTGAATTCAGTTGCAACGGCACCCCTGTCGATTGTGTCAAACTTGGCGAGCAGGTTATCCTGAAATCCAAGCCCGACCTGCTCGTTTCGGGCATCAACCATGGCAGCAACGCTTCGATCAACATTATTTACTCAGGTACGATGGCCGCGGTTCTTGAGAGCTCGATCGGCGGGGTCCCTTCCATTGGATTTTCGCTGGTGGATTACAGCCACCACGCCGATTTCACCGTTTGCAAGCCTTTTGTGAGGATGATCGCCAGGAAAGTGCTGTCGAACGGGCTGCCAGAAGGGGTTTGCCTGAATGTGAACATACCTGCCGTGAACGGCGATGAAATTAAGGGAGTCAGGATCTGCCGCCAGGGACGGTCGCGCTGGGTAGAGGAGTTCGATACCCGCACCGATCCACATAAGCGTGATTACCACTGGCTTACCGGTTTTTTTGAGAGCCTGGAAGAAAACGAGGAAACAGATCAGTGGGCACTTAAAAACAATTTTGTCTCGGTGGTCCCTGTTCAATTCGATCTGACTGCACATTTTGCAATGGAAACTATACGTCAATGGGACCTGTATGCTGAAGAAGGATAATTTCTTCCTGGGAATGGCGATCGGGCTGGTTTTACCCGCCCTGGTATTTGGCATCCTGTGGGTAGCCAGGTTGTTTACCGGGACCGGTACTGAATGGACACGCCCGTTCGAGACATCGCGCATGGTCATATTATCAATCATCATCAATGTGTTCCCCCTGCGCTGGTATTTTGTAAAATATAAATTTGAAAATTCAGGCAAGGGGGTGTTGTTTATCACTTTCCTGCTCGTGGTCGTTTATTTCCTCATCATCCGATATTTCTGATATGCGTTATTACCTCATTGCCGGCGAAGCCTCAGGGGACCTGCATGCATCAAACCTGATGCTTGAGCTCAGGAAAGCCGATACCAGCGCGGTGTTCCGCTGCTGGGGAGGCGACCTGATGCAGTCGGCAGGCGGGGAACTGGTAAGGCATTACCGCGATCTGGCTTTTATGGGATTTATCGAAGTTGCGCTGAATATCAGGACAATCACAAAAAACCTGAAGTTCTGCAAAGAGGATATTATGCGGTTTAAGCCGGATGCGCTCATCCTGGTTGATTACCCGGGGTTTAACCTCAGGATTGCAGAATTTGCCCATCAGAAGGGGCTGAAAGTCATTTATTACATTTCCCCGCAGGTCTGGGCATGGAAAAAATCCAGGGTTTATTCCATCAGGAAGAATGTCGATAAAATGCTCGTCATCCTTCCTTTTGAAGAAGAATTTTACAAAAAGTATGATTACAGGGTTGAATTTGTGGGGCACCCCTTGCTGGATGTAGTGAACAGGCCTTCCTCCTACCCTGGCATGGAGGGATTCAGAAAGGCGCATGATCTTGACGGGCGGCCAATAATCGCGCTGCTTCCCGGATCGAGAAAGCAGGAGATCAGGAGGATGCTGCCGATGATGGCTGCTGTAGCGGGAAAATTTCCGGCTTACGAATTTGTGATTGCCGGCGCACCTGCCATTGAACCCTCATTCTACCAGCAAATCGTTGGGACAAAGGGGACCAGGATCATTTACTCGCAGACGCATGAATTGCTGCGCCATGCCCATGCAGCCCTGGTCACTTCCGGGACTGCGACCCTCGAAACCGCGCTGTATGGGATACCGCAGGTGGTTTGCTACAGCGGTAGTGCAGTATCTTACGCTATTGCAAAGCGGATAGTCGATGTCAAGTATATTTCGCTGGTCAACCTCATTATGGACCGCAAAGTGGTAACCGAGCTTATCCAGGATGATTTCAACCAGAAAAATCTTGAAATTGAGCTGAAGGCCATTCTTGAAGAAGGCCTGAGGAAGGAAATAATCGCCTCCTATGATATTCTCCGTGAAAAGCTCGGGGGAGCAGGTGCATCAGCGAGAGCTGCTGCAGAAATATTGAAGATTAAAGGTTGAAAAATCCCGAAACATCTGGGCAGCAATTAAAGCCACAAAAACAAAAATACACTAAGAATCACAAAAACAGAATATTAACCCCATAACTTTTGTGTATTTTAGTGTTTTAGTGCTTTTGTGGCAGAATATGAATATAAAAACTTAAACTCAATGCTAAAACAGCTCGACATAAGTATTTTGCGTTTGATCCATCATAACCGGATTGAGGAACTTGACAGCTGGTTTTATATCCTGTCGTATTTTACCTCTTATATAAGCATTGGGGTCATAATGGCGCTGCTCCTGGTTGCCTTCATTAAAAAGTCAAAGCAGGCATGGGGAATTTTTTACAAAATGCTTGCTGTATTGATCATGGCTGCTTTAGTCAGTCTTGCCTTAAAGACAGTAATCATAAGGGAACGGCCTTTTGTAGGTTTTACTGATATTGAAAAGCTATCGGAAGCAGGCAGCTCCTCCTTCCCCTCGGGCCATACGATAGAAGTTTTTGCGCTGGCTGTCGGGCTTTCCTTGTTGATACCAAAGAAGAAAGTCATTATCCCGGTTTTCGCCTGGGCCATTATTGTTGCGTATTCCCGGATGGTCCTGGGGGTCCATTACCCGAGCGATGTGCTTGTAGGCATGATCATTGGTTCGATGATCGGCTGGCTTGTGCCGATATTGATTGGAAAGGTGATAAGTAAAAGAAATAAAGGAACTTCTGTACCTGCCTAATATAATTTGCTGCGTAATTCCTTCAGCTTTTCGTCGGAAACATAATCGTCATAATCTATTATTTTATCGATCATTCCTTTAGGGCCGATTTCAATAACGCGGTTACAAACCGTCTGGATGAATTCATGGTCGTGCGAGGACATCAGGATGTTGCCTTTAAACTTCACCAGTGTGTTGTTGAAAGCCTGGATCGATTCCAGGTCGAGGTGATTGGTGGGAGTATCGAGGATCATCACGTTGGCATTGCGGATCATCATGCGGGCAATCATGCAGCGGACCTTTTCCCCGCCCGAAAGCACACTGGCTTTCTTGTAGATCTCATCGCCTGAAAAGAGCATCTTCCCTAAATAACCACGGAGGTACAATTCGGTGGTATCCTCTGAATACTGTCCCAGCCAGTCGACCAGGCTGATATCTTTCGTAAATAATTCTTCATATTCAAAAGGAAGGTAAGCCTTCACGATCGTCTGGCCCCAGATAAAGGAACCATGGTCAGGCTCAAGATGGCCTTTCAGCACCTCGAAAAGTGCCGTCATGGCCCGTGTATTATGGGAAAGGAAAACAATCTTATCGTTTTTCCCGATAGTAAAACTCAGGTCTTTGAAAAGTAATTCCCCATCCAGGGATTTCGATAGGCCTTTTACCTCCAGGATGATATTTCCCGGTTCCCGGCCGGGGGTGAAGATGATGCCGGGATATTTGCGGGTCGATGGCTTAATCTCTTCAATATTAAGCTTTTCGATCATCTTTTTACGACTGGTGGTTTGTTTCGATTTAGAAGCATTGGCGCTGAAGCGTGCAATAAATTCCAGCAGTTCTTTCTTTCTTTCCTCCGCTTTTTTGTTCTGGTTCTGGAGCTGCCGAAGGGCAAGCTGGCTCGATTCATACCAGAAGCTGTAGTTTCCGGCAAAGAGCTGGATCTTATTGTAATCTATATCGACCGTATGGGTACAGATCGCATCCAGGAAATGCCGGTCGTGGGAGACAACCAGCACGGTATTATCGTAGTTGGCGAGGTAATTTTCAAGCCAGCTGACGGTTTCCAGGTCAAGGTCGTTGGTAGGCTCATCCAGCAGCAGGTTATCCGGTTTTCCGAACAGGGCCTGTGCCAGCAGCACCTTCACCTTGTCTTTCCCGTTCAGCTCCCTCATCAGCTTACCATGCAGCGATTCTTTGATGCCAAGCCCGCTCAGGAGGCTGGCAGCATTGCTCTCGGCATCCCAGCCTTCCATTTCCGCAAATTTCATCTCCAGCTCAGCAGCCCTTACCCCATCTGCCTCTGAAAAATCGGGCCTGGCATAAATACTGTCTTTCTCATTGCTGATCTTCCATAGCTCGGTATGTCCCATTAAAACGGTATTCAGCACGGTAAACTCATCGAATTCAGAGTGATTTTGCTTCAGCACCGACAGTCGCTCGCCGGCCCCGAAAGAAACCGAGCCTTTGGTGCTCTCCATCTCGCCGCTGAGAACTTTAAGGAAAGTGGATTTACCTGCACCATTGGCACCGATGATCCCGTAGCAATTGCCGGCGGTAAATCTTAAATTGACATCCTGGAATAAAATACGTTTTCCGAATTGGATCCTGAGGTCCGAAACTGTAATCATGTGTAACCTTATAATTTAAGTGAAGAAATGATGGGTGGTCTTAATAATAAAGGTGATGGATTAGAAAAAGGACTGCAAAAATAGGCATAATCGGCTTAAAAAAAATATTTTTTTAATTATTTGGATTTAAACTGAGTAAGTAATTAAAAAAAAAGTATTTTTGCATAAATTACTAATTACATTACATTATGAACACAGGAACAGTAAAATTCTTTAACAATTCAAAAGGATTCGGTTTTATCAAAGACGACACATCAGACAAGGAATACTTTGTACACGTGTCAGGTTTAAAAGATCAGATTAAGGAGAACGACAAAGTGACCTTTGATCTGCAAGAAGGAAAAAAAGGATTAAATGCAGTAAATGTTAAGCTATCTTAATATACGCAGAAAACATTAATCTTTGCCAAGCCTTACAATTTTGTAAGGCTTTTTTTATTTCTGCAGATGAGGCTCAACCGCCCTTGCTTCCTGCACTTCCTGCATCACCCGCATGATATTTCCTCCCCAGATTTTAATGATTTCCTCTTCTGTATAACCACGTTTCACGAGCTCCAGGGTAATCCCCCCAAGTTCGCTGACATCTTTACAATCAGCTAATCCCCCACCGCCGTCAAAATCAGTCCCTATCCCCACATGGTCGATGCCCGCCACCTCGACAATATGGTCAATATGGTCGACTACATCAGAAATGGCAGCAAGCTGAACAGGGAAAAGCGAATCGACACGGTCCCAGTCCTTCCATGCCATTTTCTCCTGTTCCGGTGTTAAATTGTGGAAATCCCCGTATTTATCTTTTACAGCCTGGAAAGCACTATCGCGGGCAGGGTATGGTTCCGGCTTCTTTACGTAATCGCTGAGGATGCACATTTGAATAACGCCTCCGTTTTCGGCCAACTTCCTAAGCATATCATCGCTAAGGTTACGCGGACTGTCGCAGATAGCCCTGGAACAGGAATGAGATGCAATCACAGGGCCTGAGGTTATTTTCAGTATATCATAAAAAGAAGAATCGGATACATGGGAAACATCGATCATCATTCCCGTTCGGTTCATTTCCTTTACCACCTCAACACCAAAATCGCTCAAACCGTTAAACTCCGTCGAATCGGTCGAGGAATCGCAGATGTCATTGTTCCTGGTATGGCAAAGCGTGATATACCTCGCCCCTTTGCTGTAAAATCCTTCAATGTTATTAAGATCCGGACCGATAGCATAGCCGTTTTCAATCCCGATAAATATGATCCGTTTTCCTTCCTTTTCAAGCCTGTAAGCATCCGCAGGAGTTAAAGCCAACCCTGAAGCTGCCTCCCTGGTTGCCAGGTGGGAATGGATTGAATCGATTGTGGCTGTCACCCTTTCTATCGCATAGAGGTATCCTTTTTCGTTGCGTTCACGCTGCCCGACAAAGGCAGCCATAAAAACTGCATCCAGCCCGCCTTCTACCATCCGCGGAAAATCAAGGCGGCTTCCGCCATTGGCAAAATCATGCCTTTCATCCATATTAAAGCCCCCCTGTAAAAGGTACCAGGGTGAATCGGTGTGGGAATCAACCGTTAAAGCTTTTGCATGGATCCGATTTGCGGTCTCCTCCTGGGTTTTGATACCGCATGAACATCCGCAGAGGGTTAAGATAGTGACTATTACAAAGGATAACTTCATCTCACCAATTTTTAGCAATAATAGTTATTTTGGATTGACAATTACATTCTGAATAAACATTTGCAGCACCCATCTGTTAACTAAAAAAACTTTAATTTATGAAAATAGCAGTATTAGGAACTGGAAACGTCGGCGATGCCATCGGTTCCAGGTTAGTTGAGCTCGGTCACGATGTGATGATGGGTTCAAGGACGGCAGACAATGAGAAAGCCGTGGCATTTGCCGCTAAATTTCCGGGCGGTAAGGCAAAAGCCGGGACTTTTGCTGATGCAGCAGCTTATGGAGAGATGGTTTTCAATTGCACCAAAGGAATGGAGAGTGTCAATATCCTGAAAAGCGCCGGGGAGAAAAACCTTGAAGGGAAAGTGCTTGTGGATGTTTCCAACCCGCTGGATTTTTCAAAAGGAATGCCGCCCAGCCTGTCGGTTTGCAACACAAACTCAATGGCTGAAGAGATCCAGAAGGCTTTCCCGGCCGTTAAAGTTGTCAAATCACTCAACACAATGTGGTGCGGTCTGATGGTCAATCCGGCGATGCTGAATGGAGGCGATCATAATGTTTTCCTGAGTGGTAATGATGCAGGGGCAAAAAAACAGGTTGCCGTAATCCTGATAAGCTTTGGGTGGAATGAGAAAAGCATCATTGATCTTGGCGATATTACGACGGCAAGGGGCACGGAAATGATCCTTCCATTATGGCTGAGCCTTTATATGTCGACCAATAAAGGTGCATTTAACTTTAAAGTTGTTATGTCATAAATCTTTATATTTGCCTTGAATTAACGAAAGGTGAGTATGAGATTTCTCGATTTTGTAGCCAGGAAAATCGAAAAAGCGAAGTCAAAGGCTTCACTTCATGAATATGGTTACCAGATAAAATCCTTCAACTTAAAGCAGGAAGGCAAGGTTGAATATGCCCGCTGGATGCATCCGTATGAGCAACCGAAAAACATCACGCAGGACATGGTCAACTTTTTCAGGCAGTATACGAAAAGCGGCTGCCTTGCGATAGATATCGGTGCGCATACCGGCGACACAACAGTTCCGATGGCGCTGGCTACAGGGCCACTGGGGATTGTCCTCGGGCTTGAGCCAAATCCTTATGTCTTCAGGATCCTTCAAAAGAATTCGGATTTGAATAAGAACAAGACCAACATCATCCCGTTAAATTTTGCCGCCACCGATCATGACGGAGAGTTTGAATTCAATTATTCAGATGCTTCCTATTGCAACGGCGGATTCTTTCAAAGCCTTCAGAACCAGAAACACGGACATTCCCATGTTTTAAGGGTACAGGGTAAAAACCTCGAAAATTACCTGAAAGAGTCTTATGGAAATATCCTGTCAAAGTTGTGCCTGATTAAGATCGATGCGGAAGGATATGATAAAGAGATCATTAAAAGCCTGAAAAACCTAATTGTCACCTATAAGCCCCATATAATCTCGGAATGCAACAAAAACCTGACAGAGGAAGAACGGGACGATCTTTTCTCGGTGCTTGACGGGATGGGTTATGATATCTATAAAATGGAAGGCTTTAGCGATGAGCTAAAGCCTGTCCCGATTAAAAAATCTTCAGAAATGATGAACTGGCAACATTTTGACATTGTTGCCATTCCCCGCAGCAATTGAAAATTACCTCTTTACAACGAATTTGCGGGTAATTAACATTTGTTCGCCGGCAACGACCGAGTAGAAATAAATTCCATTAACCAGGTCAGAAACAGGGATCTGCACTTTACCGGAATGATTATCCAGTACAACTTCTTTCACCTGAGCCCCGAGGATATTGGATATTACTATAGAAGCCCTGTTAACAGAAAGCGGAAGATTGTAATCCAGGTAGACATAATTAATAGCCGGGTTAGGATAAGCTACTGATACGCTGACACCGGCAAGCGGGTTATCGACGATTGCAGCCGGGCTGGCATTGAATTCAACCGTAACAGCCACTGAATCGTTCACATTGTTCATATCAAAGAAAACATATGTGATAGTCGATTTCCCGGGGACAGCCTGGGGATTATAATCACCATAGAACTGGTCATTTACGGCACCTGGCTGGATAGTTTGCGGAAAGGGGCTGACATAGGTCATAGGGCCGTAGCAAACTCCCCAGCAAAAATAATTCATCGTTAAAGGAAGGGTATCCCCTTCGTTGATCAGTTTTTTAACTTTAACATCTTTAGCTTCTGCTGCATTATTCGTGATATGGATTTTACAGGTCATTACCGGAGAAGTAGGATCACCAAGGCAATATATGGTAGATCCAGCAGTTATTGCGACACCGTTTGTGTCCTGCAGTGAAAAGCTTTGCGCAAAAGCGCCGGAGAATAGAGAGAGGCAAATTAAGGAAAGTAAAATTTTCTTCATAGTAATCAGGTTTTTAAGATAGAAATAGTTGGGTGCAAAATTAAACAATTCGATCAAATTATTGTTATTTTTACGGCGAATTAATTTCAAAAATCGTACCAATGAAAAAATTATACTTCATTTTTTTATGTATTTCTTTTCTGGCCGTCAATTCCTATTCCCAATCGGAAAGAATGGTGTTGATAGAAGAAGCTACAAATGCTTCCTGTGGCCCTTGTGCATCACAGAACCCGGCATTTGATATCCTTCTGAACCAAAACCGAGATATCCTCACAGCAATAAAATATCACTGGTATTTCCCTGGCTACGACCCGATGCATAACCATAACACGGTAGAAAACAATGCCCGTGTTTCTTATTACGGCATCAATGGAGTACCCACTGCCTGTATCGACGGTGATATCCCCAACGGGCCGACTTTCAGCTATCCCGGCGGGCCTCACGGATACACCCAGGCACTCATTGATGAATATGCCGCAATGCCATCCCCGTTCAACATTTCGCTCAGCCACAGGATCTCCGGTGATAACGACAGTATTTACATCGACATGATGATTGAAGCTACTGCCGCCGTAAGCGGTGACCTGCGTGCCCATATGGTGGTCGTTGAAAAGCATATTAATTTCACTTCCCCCCCGGGAAGCAACGGAGAAAAGAATTTTCTTGACGTAATGAAGAAAATGGTGCCGGACCAGGAAGGAACAGCCCTGCCATCATTTCAGCCCGGTGATTATATGATCATCCAGGGAGTGTGGAAGCTGGCTAATATTTATAATATCAATGAAGTCGGCGTTGTCGGCTTCATACAGAACAATTCCACAAAAGAAGTGCACCAGGCTGGCAATAGCAGCGACGAACCCCTTGTTCCCCTTTATGAGAACGAAATGAGCGTAGCCGGGGTGATGAATGTCAGTGAAACCAATTGCCTTGGCGCCATTGAGCCAAAAATCATCCTTCGTAACCAGGGTTCCGATCCCCTGACCCAGGTGGATATATTCTATCATGTAAATGATGAAACGGTATACACATATGAGTGGACCGGGAACCTGGAATTTATGGAAACCGAAGAAGTTGCCCTCCCTGAGCTTGGATTTGAAATTCTTGATGAAAATAATTTCTATGCTATTTCTGTCGATCCCAATGGCATCCCTGATGAATACCCGCGGAATGACACATTGATACAGTCATTTGACCGTGCCGAGATCACACCACTTACCGTAAAACTGATGATCCGCACTGATGCCAACCCGCAGCAGATCACCTGGGAAGTCCTGAATTCCAATGGCGATGTCCAGTTTTCCGGCGGTCCCTATGCTAATGCAAATTCGACATACAACGAAACCTTCGTTCTGGGCGACCTGGAGTGCTACCTGTTTAAGATTTATGATTCAGCCGGCGACGGGCTGGTCCTCCCCGGATTCTATGCTTTGTATTACGGAAGCGGAATTTATATCAAGAACGGCACCGAATTCGGTTCGGTAGATTCCGCATTCTTTGAAGTGAATACCCAGGTTGGTATAAAAGATAATGTGCCTGAATTAACCATCGGAATTTATCCTAACCCGGCGACTACTTCTGTTAACATTTATTTCTTACTTACTGATAATGAAAATGTAAGAGTAAGCATTTATGATCTGACAGGCCGGATAGTAAAAACTGCCGAAATGGGTGAGTTGCTTGCAGGCCCGCAGGAAGTAAATATCCCTTCAGATGGCTTGAAACCCGGCATTTACCTGGTCCAGACCCAAATCGGCCAAAAAATTCAAACGCAAAAACTTACTATTAAATAACGTTTAAAATTACACATATGAAAAAGATATTACTCCTGACATTTTCCGCCCTCCTTGTTTCCTTTTTCTCCATTGCCCAGCAGGTTCCTCGTGAATACGTGGTCGTAGAGATAGGGACGGGCACCTGGTGCCCATATTGCCCCGGAGCAGCCATGGGTGCGGAAGACCTACTCGAAAACGGTTACGACGTGGCAGTGATCAAGTACCATAACGGTGATGATTACACCAATGTCTATTCCAACGCCCGGAACAGTTATTACGCAGTGCCCGGTTTCCCGACGGCATATTTCGACGGCGGCAGTGCCGTAGTTGGCGGAAGCAGCACGGAAAGCATGTACCCTTATTATTACCCGAAAGTAAACCAACGGATGGCAATCCAGTCGTCGTTTACCATTGAGGTAACCGGGACCCATACCTGCCTTTCTGATTTTACAGCGCATGTCACACTTGAAAAAGTAGCAGCAAATTCCAGCACCAACCTGAGACTGCACACGGTCCTCACCGAATCTAACATCCAGGAAGCCTGGCAGGGAATGGATGAGCTTGATTTTGTAGAGCGTTTGATGGCCCCAAGCCAAAGCGGCACTACCGTAAGCTTTGCCGGTGGCGACACGCAGGAGTTTGATATTACTTTCACGGTAGATCCCGAATGGGTGCTTGAAAACTGCGAAGTAGTAGTTTTCCTGCAGGACAATTCAACCAAGGAGATCTTCCAGGCAACTAAAATGCCCCTTCTCGACTTTTTACCAGAATATGAAAATGATGCAGCTGTGAAGCAGGTTGACGATGTTCCTGTCAGTTCCTGCAGCGGGACCGTTGCCCCGGCGATTAATCTCCGCAACTTAGGCGGGCTGTCCCTGGGCTCAGTCGATATTTACTACCAGGTAAATGGCGGAAGCCTGCAGAGCTATGCATGGTCGGGCTCGCTGGATTACTTAGGCGCCGAAATGGTTACCCTTCCCCCGGTAACTTTTGAAGGAGAAACCATGAATGACCTGGTCGTTTACACATCAAACCCGAACGGCAATGAAGACGAATGTGCTTCAAATGATACCAAATCAGTATCGTTCCCCGAATCGATGTATACGCCGAATACTGTAAAACTGATCATGCGCACGTATAACAATCCTGGCGAAACGACCTGGGAACTGAAGAATTCCGCCGGCGAAGTG
>CAYJNJ010000096.1:0-18414 GCA_964371595.1 uncultured Bacteroidales bacterium
CCTTTCGATTATCGGGGATAAGGATGTTATGGCGATCAGGACAAACGGCTCCGGCAGGTTTTTCTTTTCGCTGCCCGGCTACTCCGGGAACAGGGATATCTTTCTCTGCGGTGAAGAAATAGTCGGCATTTCCACATCAATTTTTATTGACAATGATTTTTGTCCTGAACCTCTAAACCTTCCCTCTCCGGCTTTTAAATTGACCGAAGAAGAAAAAACGACGGCTTATGCGATGGCGGTCAATCACCAGGTCGATGCCAATTTTGGTGAGGATACTGTAATTTTAAAGGATACAGTGACCAGGGGTGAAAGCGCTTTCTATGGCACGCCTGACGAAGTCCTGGAAATGGACAGGTACATCGATCTGCCCACTGTGGAAGAATACTTCAGCGAATTGCTGGGATCGGTGAATGTCAGGAAATACGAGGGCAGGACTATCTTTCGGTTCAATTCGGCCCGGACAGAAATGCTGATCTTTGATCCCCTGATCCTGATCGATATGGTGGCGGTTAACGATATCAGCAAGATCCTGGCAATGTCGCCCAGGCTGATCAACCGGATCGAGCTTATCAATGCGCCCTATATCAAGGGAAACATCACCTATGGCGGGATCATCAGCTTTTTTTCGAAAAACAGTGATTTTGCCGGAATTGACCTCCCCTCTTCAGGGACGTTCATCAATTTCCAATTCCTGGAAGATTACCATTGTGAAATTCCCTCATCAGGGCTTGAAAGGAATATGCCGGATGCAAGGAATACTGTTTACTGGAACCCTGCCGGAAGGCTGGCAGAAAGTGGAATTACAGGGATACGCTTTACAGTGCCCGATACGCCTGGCAAGTACATTATTGTACTCCGTGGTTATGACCCTGCTGGAATGGATTATTTTATTAAAAAAGAGCTATTAGTAACTGACCAGTGACCAATGACCAGTGACCTTTCACAAAAGTTCAATGTCTGAATTTTCAGCTGCATTGATCTTTACTCCCTTAACCCAATCCGGCAGATTTTTAACCCTGAAAACCACTTCGACTTCAAGTTCAACATTAATAAAATCTACATGGGTCTCATTCAGTCCAAAATCGAGTTCATAAATCCCGTCTTCAGGCATTGTAAGATATTCACGGGGGACTAAAACAGGGGCTACCAATTTAGTCAAGGAGGCAATACCCCTGGCTTTAATGGCCATCAGGTCCGGTTTATCAGACTCTTTAATGATCCTGATATCCTTGACATAAGTGATCTCATTTTTCATAATGCAATAATAAAGTAGTGCATCATCTTAAAAGTAGTAGAAAACACTGAAAAAAAAAACTAGTGGTTTTCCACTATGGATTCGTGAAAATGGCCTCTTATTTTTGCTTAATTGATTATCAATTTCCAAAACATTGATAATGTAAGCAAATCCTGGTGGTTTAGCTTTATACCTACTGCCCAACCATCGATTCCTTTGAAAGCAAGAAAATTGCTGACTGCGGGAACCTAAGTTAGAGATGCGGCTCTCTTAAGCAATAAGGTATAAAAATTGAAGTGGAAATGCTTCCACAGTATCTGAGGAGATACTGGCGTCAATTAATCCGGAATAGCCAAACCAACAGGTAACCCCGTCGTTCAGGCGGGGTTTTTTTATTTAATCAAGAAAATCATTCTCAGTAGCCCAGCGTATCAGTCCGGCGGTGTTCTTCACACCGGCTTTGTTCATCAGGTTTGCCCTGTGATTTTCAACCGTATGGAAGCTGATGAAGAGTTTCTCACTAATTTCCTGGCTCGAAAATTCCTGCCCGATCAGCCTCAGGACCGCAAGCTCCCGATCTGTCAGATTAGGGAAAAGCTGGCTGGTATCATCATTCTTTAGTTCCACATTGATAAGACGCAAAGAAAGCCTGTCGCAAAAATACATCTCACCGTTATGAACAGTCTGGATAGCCTTTATCAGGGTTTCTTTCCCCGTATCCTTCAAAATATATCCCGAAGCCCCGTTCCTGACCATTTGTTTCACGAAACGCTTTTCATCATATTGTGATAAAGCAATAATCTTGATATCAGGGTATTTTTTATGGACCAGTTTTGTACAGGCAAGCCCGTCGAGCTTAGGCATATTGATATCCATTAGGATCACATCCACCTGAATTCCTGCATCCAGTTGCTCCAGTACCTGGTACCCATGGAAGGCCTCGGCCACAATGCTGATATCGTCGATATCAGAAAGGGTGGCTTTGATCCCGTCGATAAGAAGCTGGTGATCGTCAGCAATCAGTATGTTGATCATTGGCAGCTTGAGATTAGAGAGTAGACAAATATAATGAATTCTGCATGCAACTTTCTTATATTTTTCACTGTCTTATAGTAAAACATTTTTTTGAAAATTTTTCTAAAGATAATTACACTGATTTCTGTTGCAGCTATTACGCCGGCACTGAAATCCCAGACCATCATCCCGGGTGGCTATGTCAGCGGCAACTGGGAAGCGGCCAATTCCCCTTATATTATCCAGGACAACATCCTTGTGCACCCTGATTCCACCCTGATGATAAGCGCCGGTATTACTGTGCTTTTTGCAGCAGAGTCCAGGCTGGAAGTGCAGGGCCAGTTGCTGGTCAGCGGGACCCCATCCGACCCGGTTGTTTTCGACAGTGAAAATCTTCCGGAGACCTGGCGGGGGATCCAGTTCAACCATACCGATACCAGTATTACCGACTCATCCATACTTGAAAATGGAATAGTAAGCCATTGCTTCGGAAATTCTTGTTTGACGCTTACTTCTGCAAGCCGGGTCAGGGTCAGCGATTTCACGGTACAAAACGGCGAAGCTTTCAGGGGGGGCGGGATCAGTTGCACCGACTCCAATCCATACTTTAGCGGCCTTTTGGTTCAATATAACCAGGCACCTGACGGAGCGGGGATCTTTCTTGAAATTTCGAGCCCGGTAATGAGAAATTGTACCATTACCCAGAATGCCGCAGGTGGGGCCGGAGGGGGAATGGTTATTTTCGACGGAAGCGATCCTGTCATTGAAAACTGCCTGTTTTCCGACAATCTATCGTTTGGTTCAGGTGGTGGGGTTTACATTAATGGCGCTGCGCCTGTTTTCCGCGAATGCCGGTTTTACAATAATGAAGGTGCAATCGGAGGTTCAACCCTTTACTCCGGTGGTGCAGTGAGTGTGAAACTTGGGTGCGACCCGGTGTTTGAAAATTGTGTTTTTGAAGAAAATCTCAGCCAAAGGTCAGGTGGCGGGATTGCCTCATTTTCAGTTACGAAAATCGTGAACTGCCTTTTTTCATCGAATGAAGCCGTTACCATTGGCGGCGCCGTTTTTCTTTCTTCGGGAAACCTGATCACCTCCCCTGTCACCAATTGCACTTTTTCAGATAACAACGCAAGCCAGGGAAGCGCCCTGGCCACCCACAGCCACAAAGCGGTTGCCAGGAACTGCATTTTCTGGCACAGCAATCCATCAAATCCGAACTCTATAATCTACCTGGAGTCATCTTTTTCCTGGAACCTGCTGGATATAGCATACTGCGACTTGCAAAACGGCGAAGATGGCATTGAAGATGCCGGAACCACGTATTACACCTGGGGTTCGGGCAATATCGACCCGGACCCGGCATTCATTCCGGGAAGCGCCGAATTAAGCTGGCAGTCGCCCTGCATAGAAGCCGGGACACCCGATACCAGCGGCCTTATGCTACCGCTGCTTGATCTGGCCGGCAATCCCAGGTTAGCAAATGAAAGGGTGGATATGGGAGCGTTTGAATATCAACTGGCGTTGCAAATTCCAAATTCCAAATTCCAAATTGCCAGTGATTGGAGGATTTTTCCGAATCCCACGAGAGATTGGGTTTATATTGAAATAAATGAAAATCTTGAGGGTTGCACAATTCAATTAATTAATGCTTCAGGAAGCGTATTAAGCAAGAAAGATTTACCTTCCGGGGAGAAATCGGTAAAAATAGATCTGAGGGGCTATTCGGCCGGGATTTACCTGGTAAGGGTTTCGGAAAATGGCATTTTCACGGCAAATACAGTAATTATCAAGGATTGATTTAGGTGGTGGAGTGGTGAAGTGGTGGAGTGGTGGAGTGGTGGAGTGGTGAGGTCGTTTCTCCGGAGATCCTATTTTACAAATTCCAGGTAATTTTCTTTGTGAACGACATGAAATGTTGAACCCGGGTAAGTGTCGAGAAACTCCTGCGGGGTTTTAACCGCTTTTTCAGTCCACTTAAATTCAAAGCCATGCAGCCTTCCTCCTTCTTCCTCAATTAAATCAATTTCTTTCTGGTCATAAGTTCTCCAGAAGTAATAATTGCCATACTTTCCTGAATATTGATTTTTCTTAAGCCGCTCAGCTATACAATAATTCTCCCATAACCTGCCGACATCATCACGCTGCATAAACTTGTTGAAATTGGAAATCAGCACATTCCTGATGCCGTTATCCCAGAAGAAATACCGGCGCGATTTGGTAATCTCCTTCCTGAGATTCCTGCTGAATCCCGGCAGGGAAAAAAGAATATAACACTTCTCAAGCAGTTCAAGATACCTGGTAATTGTGTTCTTACTAACGCCTAACCGGGTAGCAAGTTCAGTAGTCGAAACATCGTCCCCGATCTGAAATGCAATTAACCGGAGCAGACCCAGGATAAATAACGAATCTTTAAGATTATCCAATTCCAGGATATCTCTCAGCAAAACCCCATTTTTTATCGATTCCAGTAAATCCCTTCGTTCCTTTTCAGTTGTCGCCATAACAACCTGGGGATAGGAGCCGTATATCAGTCTTGATTCCAGATTTTCCCTGGCAGTAAGATAATCTTCATCCAGTTCAAGCTGTGCGATCGGATAGAGATAAAAGAACTTGTTCCTGCCTGTCAGCGGTTCGCCAATTTTATTTTTCAGATCAAATGCTGATGATCCGGTAACAAATACAGCAAGGTCGGGTATATTATCCACAATAAGTTTCAGGTTAATTCCGATATCAGGGATTTTTTGTGCTTCATCAATGAATAAGTAATTGTACCCTGCAACAAATTGTTTCAACACACTGAGCCTGCGGCTGGATAATATTTCAGCCACATCCAGGTTATCTCCCTGAACCACAAGTATTTTCTTGCCTTCAATCTTTGCTCTTAACTGCTCCATCAGGAATGTTTTTCCTGTCCTTCTGGCGCCAAACAAACCTGTAACAAAGCCAGGATGTATACTTCTTATTAATTCATCTTGTATAAATCTGGTTATCATACTGACTATATTTTACTTAATTGGGTCAGCTAAGATAATATAATTATGTTTATTTCCGACATTGGGTTATGAGGTTTTGAGGTTTTGAGGTTGAGTTTTGGAATTTGTTTGGCATTTGGTGCTTGGGATTTGGTGCTTCCTTTGTGTACCTTTGCAATTTATCAAACTGCCAAACTGTCTGTAATTGAAACAGAAAATACAATGGCAATAAAATTGATAATAATTTGTCTCAATTTTAAACTTTAAAACTATGATATCTATCCCAATGCTGATCATTTTCGGCGTTTTTATGCTGATAAGCTGGGCAATCTCTGCACAGCTTAAATCAAAATTCAAGAAATACTCAACAGTGCCGATAAACTATAACCTGACCGGCAAGGAAGTCGCGGAAAAGATGCTGAAAGACAATGGCATCATGGATGTGAAGGTGGTTTCCACACCGGGCATGCTGAGCGATCATTACAACCCGGCCACCAAAACCGTTAACCTCAGCGAAGGGGTTTATACACACAGCAACGTGGCAGCCGCCGCCGTTGCCGCCCATGAATGCGGACATGCCGTTCAGCATGCCACCGCTTATACCTGGCTCGAAATGCGTTCAAAGCTGGTGCCCCCGGTAAGCTTTGCCTCAAGATGGGTACAATGGGTGCTGCTTGCCGGTGTATTGCTGGTTGAGGCATTTCCTGCACTGCTGCTTTTCGGCATTGTGCTGTTCGGCCTTACTACCCTGTTCAGCTTTATCACTTTACCGGTTGAGATCAACGCTTCGAAAAGGGCCCTGGTGTGGCTCAACACCAGCGGGCTCACCAATGTCCAGAACCACGATAAGGCGGAAGACGCATTACGCTGGGCAGCATACACTTACGTCGTCGCAGCCCTGGGCTCTCTGGCCACACTGCTGTATTATATTATGATATTCCTTGGAAGAAGAGATTAGTCACTGGTCATTGGTCACTAGTCACTGGTCACTGGTCACTTGATGAAGACTGAAGACTGAAGACTGAAGACTGAAGACTTTTTTTATTTACTTTGCGGAAAATTAGAAAAGATGATCGTAATTGGCGGGAGGGATATTAGCCTTGAGGATTTTAACCACATCATTTTCAAGCAGAAACGTGTTGAACTTGATCCGGGTGCGCTTGCGGCGGTAAACAGCAGTTTCCTGTTTCTCAAGGAATTTTCGAAAGACAAGATCATTTACGGGATCAACACCGGTCTCGGACCTATGTCGCAATACAAGGTTAAAGAAGCCGACCGGCTTGCTTTGCAATATAACCTGATCCGCAGCCATGCCGCAGGCACAGGAAGGCCTATCGGTGAGATCCATGTGAAAGCCCTGATGGTAGCACGCCTCAACATGCTGATGAGGGGCTATTCCGGCATTCACCCTTCAGTAGTCGAACTGCTCCGGGATTTTATCAACCTTAACATCACGCCAGTCATTCCACGCCATGGCGGCGTCGGCGCCAGCGGCGACCTGGTGCAGCTTGCCCACCTTGCACTTTCCCTTATCGGCGAAGGCGAAGTGACAGTGAACGGAAAGCTGATGGATACTGCTGATGCCTTGAAACAGGCCGGATTGGAACCAATTAAAATGCATATCCGCGAAGCCCTTTCACTGATCAACGGCACCTCGGTAATGTCGGGCATCGGGATCGTAAACGTGATGTATGCCCGCCAGCTGCTCAACTGGGCTGTGGCCGCCTCCGCGCTGATCAACGAAGTGGTGGAAAGCTATGACGACCATTTTTCCCTGGAGCTGAACCGTGTCAAGTTGCACCCCGGGCAGATGGAGATCACAAAGAAGCTACAGAAAATACTCGGCGACAGTAAACTGACCCGCAAACGGGCAGAAGACCTGTTCAACGGGACCAACGGGGAAACCGTCTTCCAAAAGAAAATCCAGGAATATTATTCGCTCCGCTGTATCACCCAGATCCTGGGCCCTGTTACCGATACGATCCATGCTGCTGAAAAAGTGGTGATCAATGAGATCAATTCGGTGAACGACAACCCGGTGATCGATTTCCGGAACGGGAATGTCTTCCATGGCGGGAATTTCCATGGCGATTATGTTTCGCTCGAAATGGATAAGCTGAAGCTTGCTATCACCAAGCTTTCGATGCTTGCCGAACGGCAGTTGAATTTCCTGATGAACGATAAGCTGAACGGCAAGCTCCCTCCGTTTGTGAACCTTGGCGTGCTGGGGCTGAACCTCGGCATGCAGGGGACGCAGTTTACCGCTACCTCCACCGTTGCAGAAAACCAGGTCCTGTCCAATTCCGTCTATGTCCACAGCATTCCTACCAACAACGATAACCAGGACCTCGTGAGCATGGGGACGAACGCTGCACTGATGGCCTGCCAGGTCATCGAAAACAGCTATGAAGTCATGACTGTCCACCTGCTTACTTTGCTGCAGGCTGTGGATTACCTGGAAATAGAAGATAAAATGTCGACCTTTACACAGGGAATATATCATCAGCTCAGGGCGGTTGTCCCTGTATTTACCGAAGACCATTTTATGGCGCCGGATTTGCGGAAGCTGAACGATTATATCAGCAACAACAGCCTGAATATCTGAAAAATGAAGAGATACGCTCTGGTCACGGGAGGTTCAAGGGGGATCGGCAGGGAAATCTGCCTGAAGCTGGCCGGACTGGGCTATCCCGTCATCATCAATTTTAAATCCAACGAAGAAGAAGCAAACCAAACCCTCAGCCTGATCAAAGCTATTGGTGGTGAAGCGGAACTTCTTCCATTTGATGTCAGTAATAAAGAAGGGATCGAATCTGCCCTGGAAAGCTGGATAGTTTCGCACCCGGATTCTTACATTGCCTGCCTGGTGAATAATGCCGGGATCAGGAAGGACAACCTGCTGGTTTTCATGAGTGATGATGAGTGGAAAGATGTGATTGAGACCAATCTTTTCAGCTATTTTTATATTACCCGGAAGCTGGTAAAGGACATGATGGTGAACAAGTACGGCAGGATCGTTAATGTGGTTTCCCTTTCGGGGATAAAAGGATTACCGGGCCAGACGAATTACTCTGCGGCCAAGGCCGGCGTGATCGGGGCGACAAAGGCCCTGGCACAGGAAGTGGGGAAGAAAAATATTACCGTAAATGCCGTTGCTCCCGGGTTTATAAACACCGATATGACGAAAGACCTTGATGAAAGCCAGCACAAGGCGCTGATCCCGCTGAACCGCTTCGGACGGCCGGAAGAAGTCGCGGAAGCAGTTGCATTTTTAGCCAGCGACAAAGCCTCTTATATTACAGGGGAAGTCATTTCAGTAAATGGCGGACTTTATACCTAGTTCAAAGTTCAAAGTTGAGTCTAATCCTGAAAATTCAAACTTTTAAAATATGCCACAAAAACACCAAAACACAAAGTATCACAAAAAACTGTTTATTAAGTCAATTGCTTTAGTGTAATTTAGTGTTTTAGTGATTTGGTGGCTATAATTGGCGAACTATTTTATGCGTCGAGTTGTAATAACAGGTATGGGAATTTATTCAACCATCGGGAAAAATCTCGATGAGGTGAGGGAATCCCTATATCACGGCAAATCCGGTATTGGATTCGACCCCGCGCGCAAGGAGATGGGGTTCCGTTCGGGATTGACAGGCGTAATAGAAAGACCGCAGCTGAAAGGCCTGCTCGACAGGCGGCAACGGGTCGGGATGGCGGAACAGGCCGAATATGCTTACATTTCCACGGTTGAAGCCCTGAAACAGGCCAATATCGACCAGGATTACCTTGAAAAGATCGAAGCCGGCATATTGTTCGGCAACGACAGTTCCGCCGTTCCCGTGATCGAGACGATCGACATTATGCGGGATAAGAAAGACACGGCGCTTATCGGATCGGGGCTGATCTTCCAGACGATGAACTCGACCATTTCGATGAACCTTTCGGTGATTTTCAAGCTGAAAGGGATCAACCTTACGGTCAGCGGTGCCTGCGCCAGCGGTTCGCACGCCATCGGCCTGGCCTACTACCTCATCCGTAGTGGGTTGCAGGAGTGCGTGATCACCGGCGGCGGGCAGGAACTTAATCTCGAGTCGACCGGGAATTTTGACGCCCTGAACGCTTTTTCAGTACGGGAAAATGAGCCGGTAAAGGCATCCCGGCCATTCGACCGCGACCGCGACGGGCTCGTGCCCAGTGGCGGGGCGGCAACGCTGATTCTGGAAAGCTACGAATCAGCTATAAAACGGGGAGCAAAAATACTGGCCGAAGTGATCGGTTACGGTTTCTCCTCTAATGGCGACCATATCTCCGTGCCTAACCTCGACGGTCCGGTGAAAGCCATGAAACTGGCGCTGAAAGATGCCAGCCTTGAGCCAAAAGACATTCAGTATATCAACGCCCACGCCACTTCCACCCCGGTTGGCGACGCAAAGGAAGCTGAAGCGCTGAACCTGGTTTTCGGCGGCTCCCGTCCCTGGGTGAGCAGTACCAAATCGATGACCGGCCATGAAATGTGGATGGGAGGCGCCAGCGAGGTAGTCTATTCCATCCTTATGATGCAGAACGGTTTCATCGCCCCGAACATCAACTTCGAGAATCCCGACGAATTTTCCGCAAAGCTCAGGATCGCAGACAAAACCATCCACCAGCCGTTTAGCACCTTCCTGTCCAATGCCTTTGGGTTTGGGGGGACGAACAGCACGCTGATAGTCAGAGGGCTTTAGTCGTTCACCGCGCCGACTGACGACTGACGACTTTTTTTTTGCCTTTTTCAACAAAAAATCCTTATTTTTGTCGTCCCAAAAGCGCAACAAGAACCCGGGATCATGGAGAAGACTACTATTATCGGAGAAATCAACGGTTTTTTAATTGAAGAATTCGAGATCGAAGAACAGCTGATCAAGCCGGAGGCTTCCTGGAAGGAAATCGGCATCGACAGTCTCGATTTCGTGGATATCGTGGTGATCATCGAGAAAAGTTACGGCTTCAAGCTGAAAGGAGAGGAAATGGCCAATATCAAAACCCTCGGCCAGTTTTACGACTACATCTACCAGCGTATCCAAAACCAGAATTAGCCATGGCCACCTGGCAGGGCAAAACCCGCGGCGGACTCCTCGGCCACCGGATCTTCGTCTTTATCCTGCAATACCTTGGATTGTCGCCCGCATACTTCTTCCTCTTATTTGTTTCGTTCTATTATTTTCTTTTCTCCCGAAAATCAAACCGCTTTATTTACAGTTACTTCAAAGAAATTCATCATTATTCCTCATCCCGTGCGAGATGGGCTGTTTACCGCAACTATTACATCTTCGGCCAGATATTGATCGATAAAGTGGCCATTTATTCCGGCCTGGCAGATAAATTCACTTTCGACCTTGACGACGAAAAGCACCTTGCCGCAATGGAACAGGGCGGGTTCATGATCAGCGCCCATATCGGCAACTGGGAAATGGCCGGCAAGAAATCGGACCGCATCAGCAAGACAATGAACCTGGTGATGCTCGACGCCGAGCACCAGCGGATCAAACATTATCTTGACGAAATCATGAAGGAGCGCAATTTCAAGGTCATCCCCCTCAAAGACGACCTCTCCCACCTCATCACCATTCGGCAGTCACTCGATAATGGCGAGTTGATCGCTATCCACGGCGACAGGTTCATGGAAGGGGCGAAAACGCTGAGGGCTGAATTCATGGGCAGGGAAGCCCGCTTCCCGGAAGGGCCGTTCTACCTGGCCCTGCGCATGAACGCCCCGGTGAGCTTCGCTTTTGCGATGAAAGATGGCCGGAAGCATTATCATTTTTACGCAACGCCGCCTAAGAAATACGACATCCCCGCAGGGAAAAGGATTAGTTCGGAACACCTAAGGCCAATTCTTGATGATTATATCAAGGCCTTAGAGATAATGCTGAAGAAATACCCGGAGCAATGGTTTAATTACTTTAATTTTTGGTAATAACTTAATCCGTGTTGATCCGTAAAATCTGTGTCATCTGTGTGCCATAATAGAACGCGGATGACACGGATGCGACGGATTTTCGCGGATAAATTTTTTACATTTGAAAATCATATCGCCCCCAAATAATGAAAAAAATCCTAATAATCTACTATACACAATCCGGCCAGCTCAGGCAAATCGTGGATTCCATCACCGGGCTGCTGGAAAAAGATTGCCAGCTTTTTTTCGAGGAACTAAAGCCCGTTCCCGCCTTCCCGTTTCCCTGGACCGGCATGTCGTTCTTCCAGGCCTTCCCGGAATCGGTAAGGGAAATACCCTGTAAGCTGGGGCCATTTCAAAACGACCTGACTATCGATTACGACCTGGTGATACTGGCTTACACAGTCTGGTACTTATCGCCTTCCATCCCGGTCAGCTCATTCCTTCAAAGCGGGGAAGCGAAAAAATTGCTCAAAGGCAAGCCGGTCATCACCGTCCTGGGTGTCAGGAATATGTGGATCATGGCGCAGGAAAGGGTAAAGTCGATGATTTCAGGCGCCGGAGGAAAGCTCGCCGGAAATATCGTAATGACCGATCCGGCCGGCAACCTGACGAGCGTAATAACGATCGTAAGGTGGATGACCACGGGAAGGAAAGATCCGTTCCGCTGGCTGGGGATGAATTTTCCTGCCGCCGGGGTGCCGGAAGGGGAGACAAGGAAAGGGGGGGAATATGGAGAAGCGATAAGAATAGCTGTTAATGCTAATAATTTAGAGGATTTGCAAAAAGAGCTTGTAGTACTTGGGGCCGTAAACGTCGACCCAGTTTTGTATAATATCGAAAAGCGGGGTAAGATGATGTTCGGCATCTGGTCGAAGATGATCCTGAAAAAGGGCGCTTATAACGACCCGGCAAGGGAAGGGCGGCTGAAGGGGTTCAAATATTACCTGTTTACGGTCATCTACCTCATATCTCCCTTTGTTTCCGGGCTTTTCAGGTTGATATTTTATTTGAACCGCAGGGCAGCCAGAAATGTGATTTCAAAATATTCAGGGATATAAAATCCGCGAAAATCCGCTGCATCCGCGAAAATCCGCGTGCCATAATAGAACGCGGATGACACGGATTTATGCGGATGACCGCGGATATAATTTTGTTTAACAAGCCCGGGAAATATTTTAACTTTGCGCCCGCAATACTATGTTGAAGCTGACCGAATAATATGAACGAGGTTTACATTACGCGCCTTGCAAAATTCTTACCAAACCGCCCGGTTGAAAATGACCAGATGGAGCAATTCCTGGGCATGGTCGACGGAAAACCCTCCAAAGCAAGGCGGATCATTTTGCGCAATAACCAGATCAAGACAAGGTATTATGCGATCGATGATAACGGAAACCCGACCCATAACAACGCACAGCTTGCCGCCGAGGCCATCCGCGGACTGCTGGACGATAGTTTCACCGTAAAGGATATCGACCTGCTTGCCTGTGGCACAACAGCGCCCGATCAGACATTACCCTCGCACACTTCCATGGTCCACGGCGAACTCGGCGGTAAGCCGACGGAGATCATCTCCCCTTCGGGCTCCTGCGCAACCGGCATGCATGCCATGAAATATGCCTTTCTTTCTATAAAATCAGGCGAAAAAAATAATGCGGTCTGCGCTGGTTCGGAGCTGTTCTCCAACATGATGCAGGCCCGCAATTTCGAAAAGGAAACGGAAAACCTCCATTTGATCGACGAACATCCGATCCTGGCATTTGAAAAGGATTTTCTTCGCTGGATGCTCTCCGATGGCGCCGGCGCCGCCCTCCTCCAGGATAAACCGAACCCCGGCGGGATCTCATTACGGATCGACTGGATTGATACCATTTCCTTTGCCAACCAGCTTGAAACCTGCATGTACGCCGGCGGCGACAAGCAATCTGACAAATCGATCAAAGGCTGGCGTGACTTTCCTCCGGAAGACATCCTGAACAAATCCCTGTTCTCGCTCCGGCAGGATGTGAAACTGCTCGGTGAAAATATTTACCAGATGAGCAATATCTTCCTGGCTGATATCATTAAAAAAAGAAACCTCAATCTCGACGAGATCGACTATTTCCTTCCTCATATTTCATCAGAATATTTCCGGCCCCGCATCGATGCCGACAGCAAAGAAAAAGGCGTGCATATCCCACAGGAAAAATGGTTCACCAACCTGGTCAGACTGGGTAATGTGGGGGCTGCTTCCATCTATTTCATGCTGGAAGAGCTATTCCATTCCGGCAAACTGAAAAAAGGACAGAAACTCCTGCTGGGAGTGCCTGAGAGCGCCAGGTTCACCTACGTTTACGGACTTGTAACCGTTGTTTAACATCTTTGATTATCTTTGCCTTTTTGCTGAAAACAGGTCGATTTAATGTTAGTTTCCGAAGATAAGATCCTGCAACTGATACCGCAGCGCTACCCTATGGTCATGATCGACCGGCTGGTGTCGTGCGATGATAAGCAGGCTGTTTCTCAACTGGCGGTCCGCCAGGATAACATTTTCCTGGATGAAAAAGGGATGACTGCCTCCGGGTTGATGGAAAATATGGCCCAAACGGCCGCAGCAAGGACCGGCTGGCTGATGCTGAACAAAGAAGGAACAAGCAAAAAAGTCCCGGTAGGTGTAATCGGAAGCATTAAGAATTTTAAAATCTATTTTCAGCCGGAAACGGGTTCGCTGCTTGAAACCACCATTACCATCGAACATGAAGTGCTGATGGCTACCGTTGTGAAAGGCAAGGTGGAGGTTAACGGGAAACTGGCGGCTGAAAGCGATATGCAGATTTTTCTAACCGAAAATCATTAAGATAAAATGAAGAAAAAGGAAGTCCCGCAGGACGAGGGATTATCTGACGGATTATTTGAAGACATCTGCTATGCCCTGGATGAAAACGGCAACTATACCATTGTCCCGACAACCGGCTGGCAGCCTAAGACCGATGCTATGCGGCAGGCCTGGGATGTCATCCATGAAAAAACTGAGCAGGCACGACAGCGTATCCTGGCCGGCGAAGTTAGTCCAATTGCCTATTACATGGAAAAGAACATGATGGATATCCGTCTTCTTGCCGACTATGCAGAACTTCCGAAAAGAAAGGTCAGGAAGCACCTTGACCCGGCGCGCTTCGGCAAGCTGGATGATGACACCCTGAATCGCTACGCAGAAGCTTTTGAAATCAGCGTAGACATGCTGCGCAACTATCGTGAAACCCTGAAAGACAAAAATGAGCAATAGCCCCATCAAGATCGATTTCAACCACCAGCCGGCTGCACATTGTGAAAACGGCACCACGTCGAACCTGCTTCGTTTTTACGACATCAGGCTCAGCGAGCCGATGGTCTTCGGTATTGGCTCAGGACTTTTCTTTTCCTACATGCCTTTCATGAAGCTCAACGACCTGCCCGTGGTTTCTTTCAGGCCATGGCCCGGCACCATCTTTAACCGGAATACCAAACGTCTGGGTCTGAAGATCCGGCGCTACAAGTTCAAAAACCAGGCTGAAGCCATGACAACGCTGGACAGGAACCTTGAATTGGGGATACCTACCGGCTGCCTGGTCGGCGTTTACCACCTGACTTATTTTCCACCCGCTTACCGTTTCCATTTCAATGCCCATAATATCGTGGTTGTAGGCAGGGAAAACGGTGAGTACCTTGTCAGCGACCCCATTATGCCCGAGATCGAGCGGATCAGTCATCATGACCTGCAGAAGGTCCGCTTTGCCAAAGGGACTTATCCACCGAAAGGAAGAATGTATTTTATCACGGGCAACACATCATCCTTTGACCTGAATGAAGCCATAGTCAAAGGGATCAGGCAGGTTTGCAAGGATATGCTTGGCATCCCTATCCCGCTTTTCGGCGTAAAAGGCATCCGCTACCTTGCAAAACAGATGCGTAACTGGCCGAAAAAACTGGGCGATAAGAAAGCCGCACTTTATATGGGCCAGGTTGTCAGGATGCTGGAAGAGATCGGTACCGGCGGGGCAGGCTTCCGGTTCATGTACGCCGCTTTCCTGCAGGAAGCTTCAAGGGAGCTCAGTCAGCCCTGGCTCAATGATATGTCGCTGGAAATGACTGCCGCCGGCGACCGCTGGAGGGAATTCGGCATGATCGCAGGCAGGATCTTTAAAAACCGCGCAGGCCAGGAAGACAGTTATATCGCTGCTTCGGATATCCTTTACGACATCGCCGACCGCGAAGAGAAAATTTACCGGAGACTACGTGAAATCAAGCTTTCCTGATGCCATTATCAACCGCCATCGAAATCCATGATCTCGTAAAAGTTTACAATGGGGATGATGAGCCCGCGCTGAACGGAATAAGTTTTGATGTGCCGCATGGAGAGATTTTCGGGCTGCTTGGACCGAACGGTGCCGGAAAGACCACTACGATAAACATCCTTTGCGGGATCCTCAGCGCCACTTCCGGGGAGATTATGATCTCAGGAATGGATTCAAGAAAGCAACATGAGGAAATCAAGCACCTCATCGGGGTCGTTCCCCAGGATATTGCCCTCTACCCTACCCTTTCGGCCCGCGAAAACCTGCTTTTCATCGGGCGGATGTATGGCCTGAAAGGGAAGCAGTTAAGAGAGCGCGTCGACAGTTGCCTGGGGATTTTCGGGCTGGAAAAATTCGGGCACAGGCAGATCCGTACCTATTCCGGCGGGATGAAACGGCGCATCAACCTGATCGCCGGTATCCTGCATGAGCCCTGTATCCTGTTCCTCGATGAGCCCACCGTGGGCATCGATGTGCAATCGAGGACCGTGATCATCGAATTCCTCAAGCAACTGAACGAGCGCAAGACCACCATCATTTATACATCACATTATATGGAAGAAGCGGAACAGCTTTGCTCTTCCTTTGCGATCATCGACCAGGGAAAGATCATCACCCAGGGCAGGCCGCAGGAGATGATTGGCAGCCAGCCGGGGTACACCAACCTGGAAAGCATCTTCCTTCACCTTACCGGCAGAAAACTAAGGGATTATTAAATGTACAGGCTGATTGCATCCATAAAGAAGGAAGTGTTAGTGCTGATCCGCGACTGGGCCGGGCTGGGACTGATTTTCCTCATGCCCGTAGCGCTGGTGCTGGTCATGACGCTTATCCAGGATGCCTCTTTCCGCAAGCTTGACGAAACGAAGATCACCCTTCTTTACCTGGATGAAGACCAGGATACACTGGGAATCCATGTGAAGGAAGGCCTTGAAAAAACCGGTTATTTTGAGCTTGTCACAGAGTTCAAAGGCGGGAAACCGGATGAAAAAACCTTATCGAAGGAGGTGGCCGACGGCAACTACCAGATGGGTGTTGTGGTCAGGCGGGGCTCTACATCTGCAATCAGGGCCAGGGGACAGCGGCTCGTTGAACAAACCCTGCTTGGAAATGACGGGACATCCTCTGCCGATACTGCAGCCAGGGCTAAAATCATGATCTATTTCGACCCGGCCATTAAAATGTCGTTTAAGGTGACCGTTAGGAATGCGCTGGAGAATTTCACCTCGAAGATCGAGGCGGGCATCCTTTTCCAGGCCCTCAGCGCCGAGCTGGCGAATTACCTTCCTGAGCCTCCTGCGCCATTGTCGGATCCGGGGGGTGGGATCATTTATGAAGAAATTTACGCTGCAGACGAATACTCGCAGATCATCCCGAATTCGGTGCAGCATAACGTGCCGGCATGGACCATCTTCGCCATGTTCTTCATCATCATCCCTTTAACGGGAAACCTGATCAGGGAAAAGGAAAGCGGGCTTGCCACCCGGCTGCAGTTAATGCCAGGCAGCCGGTTCCAGTCGCTCGGGGCCAAGATTGCAGTTTATACCGGCGTCGGACTGGTCCAGTTCGTCATTATTCTTCTGATCGCAAAGCTGGTGTTTCCCTTGTTCCAACTCCCATCTCTGGTACTTGGCCCGGAAAAGATCGCCCTGCTGATGATGGCGCTGGCCACCACCCTGGCCGCCACCGGCTACAGTGTGCTGGTCGGGACAGTTGCACGCACCCACGACCAGGCCGCAGTTTTCGGCATGGTATCGGTGATCATCCTCGCTGCCATTGGCGGCATCTGGGTGCCGGTTTTCATGATGCCCAACCTTATGCAAAAACTGAGCATCATTTCCCCGCTTAATTGGAGCCTGGATGGATTTTACGACATACTGCTACGTGGCGGCGGGTTACGGGATATTGCAGGTAAATTCTGCGCATTGATTGCATTTTTTGCGGTAAATTTGGCCCTTGCGATCCGAGTGGGCGGAAAAAGACGGTAGGACGGGAGGACGGGAAGACGGGAGGACGGGAAGACGGGAAGACGGTAGGACTGTAGGACTGTAGGACTGTAGGACGGGAAGACGGTAGGAAAATGATTTAACGAAGTAGCGAAGGAACGAGGTAATGAGGGAACGAGTTAATTTGGAACCTGGAATTTGGAATTAGGAACTAAAGAAATGCAGCAAAATAAGTTAATATCGATAGTAGAATTCCCGGTGCGTTTCAGCGAGGTTGATTCGATGCAGGTGGTGTGGCACGGGCATTACGTGAAATACATGGAAGAGGGGCGGGAGGATTTCGGGCGGAAGTTCGGCATCAATAATATGCTGATTAAGGCGAACGGCTACATGGCCCCGGTAGTTAAGCTGGTTTGCGATTATAAAAAGACGCTTTCATACGATGACACTGTGATGGTAGAAACCACTTTCATCGACAGCGACGCAGCCAAGATCATATACAGGTTCAACATTTACCGGGCTTCTGACAAGGTGCTGGTGGCTACGGGCGAGAGCATCCAGGTCTTTCTCGATATGAACTATGAGCTTATTCTTACGAATCCGCCCTTTTTCGAAGCCTGGAAAAAAAAATGGGGCTTACGCTGAGAATTCCTAATTTTGCCCGCCTAAACCGGGATTATGCGCAAGGTTTATTTCGGAACCGATAATATCATCACTTCTTTAGGATTTACCACGGAGGAAAATGCAGGAAATATCCGTGCAGGCATCTCCGGCATTAAGGTTTTGGAAGATAAAAGCCTGGCTCCCGGCGCGGTGGCTTATTCAGCTGTCGACCGGCAAAAACTCGAAGACCGGTATACCCAATCCCTTAAGCAATCGAACATTTCTGCATCTGAAATAAGAAACACCTCCCGCCTCGAGAAGATATTCATCACCTCCATTGCCGTCGCTTTTAAGGATTCAGCCATCGATCCCTCCGATCCCCGGACAGTAC
>CAYJNJ010000097.1:0-18218 GCA_964371595.1 uncultured Bacteroidales bacterium
GGCAGTATAATTATAACAATTTAACAGTTTAACAATTTAACAGTTTAACAATTTAACAGTTTAACAATTTTCATCAGCCGAAATCTTGATCAGGCGAACTGTTGAAATTTTGAATTTTGGATTTTTAGATTTGTTTGGTGCTTGGAGCTTGGGATTTGAAATTTGTTTAGTATTTGGTGCTTGGTGCTTGGTGCTTGCCATTTGGTGCTTACCTTTGCGCCAAAATCAATCCACGTGCGGACATTCCTCGAGGTAACGAACCTCAGCCGGGTCTACGGCGAAAAAGTGCTCTTTAAAAACATCTCCTTCACGATCGCTGAAGGGCAAAAGGTGGCATTGATCGCCCGAAACGGCACGGGCAAGACCAGCATTCTCAATACGATCGCAGGCCTGGAAAGCTCCGATGAAGGAAGCGCTGTAATTTTCCCGGATATATCTTACGGATACCTGAAGCAGGACCCGGAACTGAATGAATCAAATACGGTCTTCGAAGAGGTCTACGAATCGGCAAATACTATCCAGCGGACCATTCTGAATTATGAGCAGGCCCTTGAAACACACGATCAAAAGGCCCTTCAGCTTGCCACCGAGCAAATGGACGCCTGCAATGGCTGGGAATATGAAACCAGGGTGAAACAAATCCTATCGACCTTCAAAATAAACGACCTGGGACAGAAAATCAGCGAACTTTCGGGCGGACAAAGAAAAAGGGTTGCATTAGCTAAAACCCTGATCACCGAACCGGAATTCCTGATCCTCGACGAGCCAACCAACCACCTCGATATCGATATGATAGAATGGCTGGAGGAATTTCTCTCCCGCTCCTCCTCTACCCTGCTGATGGTTACCCACGACCGCTATTTCCTCGACCGGGTATGCAACGAGATCATTGAACTGGAAACTGGCGCCCTGTATCGCTACAAAGGCAATTATTCCTATTTCCTGGAACATCAGGCAGAACGTATCGATAACCAGGGTAAGGAAGTTGAAAAGGCACGGAATATCCTGCGTACCGAACAGGAATGGATGAACCGCATGCCCAAAGCCAGGACTACCAAAGCCAAGGCACGGATCGAAAGCTTCTATGAAATTAAAGAAAAAGCGTCGCGCACAGTTTCCGATGAACGGATCAAGCTGAATATCGAAGGCTCCAGGCTGGGCAATAAAATAATTGAAGTGAAAGACGTCTCTTTCTCCTGGCCAGGCTTACCTGTGCTGGACCATTTCGGCTATACCTTCAAAAAAAATGAAAAAATCGGGATCATCGGCCGGAACGGGACCGGCAAAACCACTTTCCTCGACCTTCTGACCGGCCGTCTCAGGCCACAGAAAGGAAGGATCGAACCGGGAGAAACAGTCAAATTCGGATACTATAAGCAAGGCGGACTGGTTTTTAAAGAACAGGCAAAGGTTATCGACGTTGTACGCGAAGTGGCCGATGAAGTCGTCCTGGGAAACGGGGATTCCATATCTGCCGCGGCTTTCCTGAATTATTTCCTCTTCCCATATTCGGTGCATAACCAGTTCGTTTACAAGCTGAGCGGCGGTGAAAAACGCAGACTTTACCTGGTAACCGTATTGATGCAGCATCCGAACTTCCTCATCCTGGATGAGCCTACTAATGACCTCGATATCCTTACCCTTAATGTCCTGGAAGAATACCTGGCATCGTTCAATGGATGTGTGATGGTCGTCACCCACGACCGGTATTTCCTCGACAAGATTGTCGACCATCTTTTCGTTTTTGAAGGCAACGCTAAAGTCAAAGATTTTCCCGGGAATTATTCCATCTGGAAAGATCATTCCGAAGCCCTTGCACAGAAAAGGAAAGCTATCCAGAAGGCTAAAGAGCCGGTAATTGACAAGCCTTCCAGAGAAAAGAAACCTGGGCTGACGTATAAGGAAAGGAAAGAGCTGGAGCAGCTTGAGAAGGACCTTGAATCGCTGGAAAGAGAAAAAGCGGATATTGAGGCTTCGTTTAATGACGGCAGCCTGTCGCACGAAAATGTCATGAAGAATTCGGAGCGTTTAGGGGTTGTATTGAAAGAGATAGATTTAAAATCGGAGCGGTGGATCGAGTTGAGTGAGGCGGCTTTGTAGCTGGCAGATTCGGAATAACGTGGCGGTGCTATTTGTTGACGGATTCCGAGCGAAGCGAGGAATCTGTCTGATCGAAGAAATAGCTTATTTTTGGAAAATAAAACCCGGCCTGTGCCGTTTCATATTACAATAAATGCAATTGATGTTAAAATTGATTACATCCTTGTTTTCCCTGCTTCCCCGCTTCCATGCTTCCACGCCTACCAAACTGTCGTCCTTAAGGACTTCCACGCTTCCACGCTTCCATGCATCCTTGCCTACCAAACTGTCGTCCTTGAGGACTTCCACGCTTCCACGCTTCCATGCATCCCTGCTTCTTTTGCTGCTTCTCCCCTATTCGCTCTTCGCAGACAAGCTCGATTCCCTTCTCCATATTCACGATACCAGCACCATTGTTTATTATTACCATTTTACCGATAACCTTGCTTCAGGCAAAACCTATATCGCAGAAGGCAGCCACCTGACGGGATTTCAGCGGTATAATCCGCTGGACCAGCAGGGACGATTTTATGGCAGTCTTTCCAATGTCGGCCTGGCGCATAAAAACCTGGTTTTCAAACCACAATTATCGAATGCCTTTTACACAGGAATGCAATCCTTCGATGTTTTCACTTACACGAATGAAAATACCAGGTACTACCGCCACCTGATCCCTGTTACCTACCTGGTTTATCATAACGGGTCGAAAAAAGAACAGCTTTTCCGGGTCATTCACAGCCATACAATAAAAAGGATGATTACCGTCGGGGTTGATTTTTCCATAATCAATTCCCCGGGAACTTACCAGAACCATAAATCCGACGATAAAAGCGTCGTCTTTACCGGTCAGTATTTCACTAAAAACCTTCGCTTCGGTGTCATTGCCAATTATCATCATAATAAATTCATAGTCAGGGAAAACGGGGGAATTGTCAATGATACTGTTTTTGAAGAAGAATATGAAACCGATACCCGGCTTTTCGATGTGAACCTGACTACAGCGCAGAACCAGATCAGGGAATCAGGGGTATTTGCCAATGCCTATTTCTTTCTTTCCGGAAAGCCGGAAATCATCGATTCAACAAATTCCAAGCCGCCGACCTTTCATGCCGGCAGGATCTCTTACAACATGGGCTATTCCTGGGGATCGCAGATTTACAGCGACCAGGAACCGCTTGCAGACTTTTATAAGCCCTTTGACCCGGTGATCGATTCGAATGAAACCTACGATTCGCTGGCTATCAGGTGGTTTGAGCACCGCTTTGCCTGGTCGAACCTCCGCATGGATGATAAACCAGAGAAGAAATACCTGCTGGTGACCTTTGCCATCGGAAATAAATTTGCAACAGTTTCGGATTCCATCTCACAAAGGCAGATAAATAACTGGATCCCTGAAGCATCCCTTGTGATCAGGCCCTATCACACGCTGGCGATCTTCCTGGAAGGAAAATATGCACTGGGGGATTTCAACAGTGCAGGCTTCGAGCTGAAAGGACTGGCAAATCAGCGCTATAAAGTCAAAAACGGCACGACCGGCGATGTGGCTTTCAGCTTCACCACGACAAGCCAGCAGGCGGGATATTTCCTGACGAATTTTACTTCCAATTACTTCCGCTGGGACACCTCTTTTTCAAACCAGATCATGCAGGAAGCTGCATTTTCACTTAGTTACGGAGAACTTGAAGGCAGGGTGGAATATCATTTTATAAGCGATTATGTGTACCTCGACCAAACTGCCCATCCCAGGCAGTACAAGGGAAGCATCAATATCATCAAAGCCATGCTGACCGATGAATTCCGATGGAAAGTGTGGGGAATCGACGCACAACTTGTATACCAGCTGAATTCCAATAAAGATATCATCCGGCTACCTGACCTGCTGGCAAGGGTTTCCATCTTCCCTACCCTTTCCTTATTTAAAAATGCCGCCATATTCCAGCCTGGGGTCGATCTTTTCTATAACACAGCCTATTATGCCAATGCATATATGCCGGCCACAAGAATGTTTTACCTGCAGGATGAAAAAAAGATCGGTAATTACCTGTATATGGATGTGTTCATCAACATGATGGTCAAGCGTTTCAGGGTTTTTGCCAAATACCAGCACCTGAATTCTTTATGGGGTAAGAATAATTATTATATGACTCCTCATTACCCCGTACAGGAAGCGATTTTTAAGTTTGGGATGTCGTGGAGCTTCTACGACTAGAAATTCCAAATTCCAAATTCCAAATTCCAAATTCCAAATTCCAGACAAATTCAAAAACTCAAAAAACAAACTCAAAACAGTTTTGGATTTTGAATTTATAATTTGGTGATTGTTTGGTATTTGGTGCTTGGAATTTGGAATTTCTACTTGATGCCCCTGCGTTTCTTGATCTCCTCGTACGCCGCCTGTAGCTTCTGGAATTTTTCCTTCGCGGAGTTTTGGTTTTCAGGGCCGAGGTGCTCGACTTTATCGGGGTGGTATTTTACAGCCATCTTGCGGTAGGCGGCTTTTACTTCATCATCGGTGGCTTCCGGGGTAATTTCGAGGACTTTGTAGGCACTGTCAATTTCTTTCACAAACATGGCACGGATGGATTCATAATCCTGCCGGTCGATGCTGAGAAAACCGGCAATCGTGCCAACCATTTCAACTTCCTTAGGGTTATAATGGTTGTCAGCAGCGGAAATACCAAAGAGATAATGCAATAGCTGCAACCGGGCCGGGTAATCCATATACTGGCTGATCTGCTGGCAGACTTCAGGCAGGTTGAATTCCTGTTTGAGGATTTCTTGCAGCATTTGTATCCGGTTAGCCGCAATTTCAGGTCCAAATTGGCGGGCAAAGAAGCTCCGCACATAATCCAGCTCCGATTTCATCACTTTGCCGTCGGCACGCATCACGGCGGCTGAAAGTATCATTAAGCTTACGCTAAAATCTCCGGATTGAGTGGGCTTGTACTCAAAGCTCCCGGATTGCATACCATCGACCATTGTTCCGAAAACGAACCCGAGTATCCCTCCGATAGGTCCGCCGAACGCCCATCCGAGGCCTCCTCCTATCCATTTTGCATAGCGTATCTTTGCCATGTCTGATTCTTTTGGTTTTTTCTTTTTATCTTTTCTGTCACCCGATCCCCAATCGAGACTCCCGATCTGGTAAAGGATAATCAGGATCAGGGCGATGGTAAGGACGTATTTCATAATAAGGCGGCAAAGGTAGAAAAAAGTTGGACAGTTGGACAGTTGGACGGTTGGACAATAAATTCCAAATTCCAAATTCCAAATTCCAAACAAATTCCAAGCATCAAGCACCAAATACCAAACAAAATCAAAGCCTAAAAATCAAATTCATAACAGGTTGAATCTGGAATTTAGAATTTGCTGGTTGTTTGGAATTTGGAACCTGGAATTTAAGAAATCCTTTCGCTCACCGGCAGCCCATACTCTTCCACCATCTTAATATTCATGGTTTCAAGCTGATCCAGGATCGGGTTGTAGATATCGGGGATAACGGGAATGTAAACACCCTTCACCGTGATCTTGCCCTGGAGGATCATTTCGACACCGCAGGCTGCCGGCAGTGCTACTGTCCGGGCAACGGAAGTGTCGGTTTTCAACGTTCCGAAATCGAGCATGCGGGACTTGATGACTTCCTGCTTCCCATCGGGATAGCTTGCCAGGAAAGTGTGCTGCATGACAACCATATCGCGCTCTTCGGGCTGGATCATCATCTTTGCGATCATAAGATCGGAAACAACCTCGAACGAGCTGTCCTCCTTGCGGTTCATCGGCTCATTGCTGAATAAACCGAGCCATTCCATCGCTACGATGGCGCGTGCATTAATTTTTGTACCAAGTTTTGATGCAACTTTAGCAATAATATTTTCGGTGGAAGTTTCACCAATCATTTTCGCCATAAAACCGGCAAAGGATAAGCCTTCCATGTTGAACTTATCATAAGAGATAAGCTTCAGGACCTTGAGTGCATCGATGATCTCGCACCAGCCTTCATAGCGGAAGGTCCCGCGCATGATAGTCTTCGCTTCGGGAATGCCGTATAGTTCTAAATAAGGAAGAGAATCGCGGTTCGGGTAAACGTCGAGCATCCCTATTTTCGGGAAATCGACTTTCAACGGGTTCCTGAACAGGTTTTCTGTTGGAATATACTTCACTTCGCCATTCTTCAGGAAGTTTCCGTCGTTATTTCCGGCCATCACCACGCCCTTGGGTGCCCAGGTAAATTTATAATGAAAAGGATTTTCTTCAACTTCCGGTGCAACGAGGGCCCCGCAGAAGGAATAGAATTCTTCTACTTTTCCGCCTTTGCCATGAATATGGTCGATAATGCGCATTGCCGACATATGGTCGATGCCCGGGTCAAGGCCCAGCTCGTTCAGGATGATGATGCCTGCAGCCTTTGCTTCGGCATCGAGGGCGCGCATTTCAGGCTTCACATAACTGGTGGTCACCATATTTTTCTTCAGGCGGATGCATTTCTTTGCAACCATCACATGATAGAGATACGGCAAAAGGCTAACCGTAAGGTCATGGTCAGCAATCATTGCATCCAGTTCGGCCTCCTGCTCAACGGTCCACGCTACAGAACGGCCATTGGGGTGCCCGGCTATCATTTCATCAGCTTTCGACTTAGTACGGGTAGCTACGGTAACGATAAAATTCTTATCGAGTAAATAACGGACGATGGGATTTACCACCATTCCGGCTCCAAGGATCAGGACTTTTTTCATGATTTCGATTGTTCTATTGTTCTATTGTTCTATTGTTATTCTTTCTTCTGTATTCTGTCTTCAGTCTTCTAAACATATTTCTTAAGATACTCATAGTCCGGCGTAAATTCGCCTTTGTAAAGGATCGTCGCTTTGCGGATCGGGCCGGGTAACTTTACTTTCTCGAAGGGCTGGCTGTAATCTGCCTTAGCAATGGGGGCCACATAACGCCATAGCACTTCGCTGAAAAAGCGTGATGCGTCCCGTGGCAGTTCGCTGGGGAGAATATCCACCGCCATTACCAGTATGCCCTTTCCCTTAAAGCCATCGTTTGGCTTACGGGTTACCGGGTTATACACAAATACCGGGTTCTCGATTTCCGTGCCACGGTGGGTAATTTCTATCGAACCGTCCGGGTCGCAGGTGATATCGCCCACAACGGTGAGCTTTGGCTTTCCCTCTTTGAACATCTGTTCGACGTAATCTTTGGTTAAAAGCCGCGGATACCGTGGATCCCAGTAGATACAATTGACGAGGATAGTCAGGTATGGCAGGTATTTCTCAAACTGGCTCCGGTACTTTTCCGGGTGCTGATAATAATCCTGCAGATCAAATTTATCATCAGGATTTTTCGGTTCAACAAGGTGTTCTTCCTTAAAAACCACTTTATAAATGATATTATCCGGGAGATGGGCATGCTTGTGAAGATTTATCAGCTCATCCGGCAGGATCTCTTTCATCGGCAGCAATGAAGCGATTTCCTGCGCTCCCTGTGAAACATTGCCGTATCCCGTAAACCCGATAACCAGCGGCTTTAACTCAGCCGGAAGCCCTTTTTCAATGATCTTCTGCCCCACTTTCGACACCACTTTCCTGGCTTCATCAAGGGAATGATAATTATGCGTCTGGGCAATATCGAGGAACGGGGTAATCATTCCCGATTCTTCCAGTCTCTGACCCAGGGACCACAATGAATTGATCATTCCTGCCAGCCCTGCATACCTGCCGAAAAAGATCAGCCTTTTCCCCATTTCATCCACTACCCTTTCATAATCAATAAGGGTACAATTAAGTTCCATCAAGCGTTTCAGCATGGGCATATTGTGAGGCTGCCCTTTGATGACATGAGAGAAATATATGTACGTTTTATCGGCTTCCAGGCGTGGAATGGGGACTTCTTTCACGCCAAATATTACCGGGCAATCGGAAAGGTCGTCGGTAACTGTTGCTCCAACCGCTTCAAATTCCTCATCGGAGTAAACCCTTTTTGCAGATGTTTCAACAGCGAACTCAAGCCCTTCTTCTGCTATTAATTTTTTAAGGTGTGACGGAACAAGCGGAACGCGACGTTCCATCACATATTTGTCTTCATAGCGGATCCCTATCTTTTTCATCATAAAACAGTTTTGCAATTCGTTATAAATTGCCCGGCAAACTTAGCAAAAATCGGCAAGGTGGAAGCAGAGTATTGTTTATTTTTTAACAATAAGAATGGTAAGCCGCTTTAAACAATTTATTACCTTTGCATAAAATTTGAATTTATCGAATTTTAATTTCGTAACACATTCATTTACAAAATACAAAGAAGAGAATCATGGCTAAACACAAGTATGTTTACACGTTTGGAAATAAGCAAGCTGAAGGAAATGCAGGGATGAAAGACCTGCTTGGCGGCAAAGGCGCTAATCTGGCTGAAATGAACCTAATAGGAGTCCCGGTACCTCCCGGAATGACCATTACCACTGAAGTGTGTACCCAGTATTATAAGATTGGCAAGGAAAAGGCCCTCGAGATGATCAAAGGAGAGGTGGAAGACGGGGTGAAATACCTTGAAAAGATCATGGGGAGCAAATTCGGGGATGTGAACAATCCGCTTCTTCTTTCAGTACGTTCCGGTTCCAGGGCTTCTATGCCGGGGATGATGGATACGATCCTCAATCTTGGGTTGAATGACCAGGCTGTTGCAGGTATTGCCAAAAAAACCGGCAATGAGCGTTTCGCATGGGATTCATACAGGCGTTTCGTACAGATGTACGGTGACGTAGTTCTCGGATTGAAGCCTGCTTCCAAGGAAGATGTCGATCCTTTTGAAGAGATCATCGAAGATGTGAAGGAAGAAAAAGGCGTTGAAACGGATAATGAACTCACTGTTGCCGACCTGAAAGACCTTGTAAAAAGGTTCAAAGCTGCCGTAAAAAAGAAAACCGGCCATAATTTCCCGACCGATCCATGGGAACAGCTCTGGGGAGCTATCGTTGCTGTATTCAGCAGCTGGATGAACGACCGTGCAATTTATTACCGCAAGCTCAACAACATTCCTGAAGAATGGGGCACTGCTGTAAACGTCCAGGCCATGGTTTTCGGAAATATGGGCAGTGATTCCGCAACCGGTGTGGCTTTCACACGTGATGCCGGAACCGGCGAAAATATTTTCAACGGTGAATACCTGATCGATGCACAGGGAGAAGATGTGGTTGCAGGTATCCGTACACCGCAGCAGATCACCAAAGAAGGTTCACTGCGCTGGGCAAAACTGGCCAACATCCCGGAAAACATCAGGGCTGAAAAGTATCCTTCGCTCGAGGAAGCCATGCCTAAGATATACAAGGAACTGGACAAGATCCAGCAAAAGCTTGAAGATCATTACAAAGACATGCAGGATCTCGAATTCACCATCCAGGAAGGCAAACTGTGGTTATTGCAGACCCGCAACGGAAAGCGTACCGGTTCTGCAATGGTGACGATTGCAATGGACATGCTGAAAGAAAAAATGATCGATATCAAAACCGCCGTGATGCGTGTTGAGCCGAATAAACTCGACGAATTGCTCCACCCTGTTTTTGATACCGTAGCCATGAAAAAAGCTGCGGTTGTAGCCAAAGGCTTACCGGCCTCCCCGGGTGCCGCTACCGGCCAGATGGTATTCTTTGCTGACGATGCCGAAGCCTGGGCAGGACAAGGCAAATCTACAATCCTGGTCCGTATCGAGACCTCTCCCGAAGACCTTAAAGGGATGAATGTCGCCAACGGTATTCTTACCGCCCGCGGTGGGATGACCTCACACGCTGCAGTCGTAGCCCGCGGAATGGGCAAATGCTGCGTTTCAGGTGCAGGAAGCATCAAAATCGATTACAAAGCCCGCACAATGACCGTTGAGGGCAAAGAATTTAAAGAAGGCGACTGGATCTCGCTGAACGGCTCAACCGGCGAGCTTTATGAAGGCAAACTGCCTACGAAAGACCCGGAACTCAGCGGCGACTTTGGCGAGCTGATGGAAATTGCCGACCGCTTCGCCGAAATGTATGTCAGGACCAATGCCGACACACCGCACGACGCTGTTGTAGCCCGTAATTTCGGTGCCAAAGGTATCGGGCTCTGCCGTACCGAGCATATGTTCTTTGAAGGTGACCGCATCATTGCCATGCGTGAAATGATCCTTGCAGATGACGAAAAAGGCCGCCGCAAAGCCCTTGACAAACTTCTGCCAATACAGCGCAGCGATTTTGAAGGCATCCTGGAAGCCATGCACGATCTCCCGGTGACCATCCGCCTACTCGACCCGCCACTGCACGAATTTGTTCCTCACGAAGAAGAGAACCAGAAGGAAATGGCAAAGCAGATGGGCGTTTCCGTTAAGAAAATCAGGCAAAAAGTTGATGATCTCCATGAAATGAACCCGATGCTCGGCCACCGTGGCTGCCGTTTGGGAAATACGTATCCTGAAATCTCCGAAATGCAGGCCAGGGCTATCATTGAAGCAGCTCTGAACCTCAAGAAAAAAGGGATTACAACCAAGCCGGAAATTATGATCCCGCTTACCGGTACCCTGAAAGAAATGAAGATGCAGGAAGACATTGTCAGGAACACTGCTGAGAAGGTCTTCGCTGAGAAAAAAGACCGTATCGATTACCTTGTAGGTACGATGATCGAAGTTCCCAGGGCTGCAATTACTGCTGATGAGATCGCCGAATCAGCCGAGTTCTTCTCATTCGGAACAAATGACCTGACCCAGATGACCTTTGGCTATTCACGTGACGATGCAGGTAAATTCCTGCCCGTTTACCTGAAAAAAGGTATCCTGAAATACGATCCGTTCCAGGTATTAGACCAGGAAGGCGTAGGAAAGCTGATGAAGATCGCCGTGAAGAGGGGACGTGAAACCCGCCCGGCCATCAAGATCGGTATCTGCGGTGAACATGGCGGAGAGCCCTCATCTGTAGAATTCTGCCACTCGCTTGGATTCAATTACGTTTCCTGTTCCCCTTTCCGCGTCCCGATTGCAAGATTGGCCGCCGCACAAGCTGTAATCCGCGAAAAAATCAGCAAAAAAGCTGAAAAGGAAGAGAAAAAGTCTGATAAGAAGTTGGGTAAAAAATCTGATAAAAAGTCCAAAAAAAAAGGCAAGAAATCTAAAAAATAATCAGCCATTATAATTGAAAAATATCTCCGCCTGGTACCGGCATAATTACGGATCCAGGCGGATTTTTTTATTACTATATTCAGATTTAAATTAATTTTAACTCATGTCTTTGCCATACCCTGCCAGATCCGGACATGAGATTTTTCCTGGAGCAATTTATTTTGCCTTAGCTCTTATTATCCTTATTTTCGGGGTAACTGATCCTATATACGCCCAGCAGGATGCTTCGACAGACAGGATAATGAAATATTCACGGCGCCAGGCTGAAATATTCAGACTAAGAAAAGATGAAGCAGAAAAAAAGGCCAGCGAGATGGGCTGGGTTATTAAGCAGGACCTGTCTGATGGAGGCCAGATGGAATTAGTCGGGACCGGACCTGCAGGAAATCCAATATATTACATCACTGATAATGTCATAGCCGCCATAACTTCCAGGACCAATGAACTATGGGCCGACAGCGCTTCAGGGCTAGATCTTGACGGCGCTGGATTTATTATCGGTGAATGGGACGGCGGCAGGGTCAGGCAGCTTCACCAGGAATTCGTTAATGGCAGCGGTTCACGGGTGACTCTCGGTGATGGATTGATTGCACTCAGCGATCATTCAACCCATGTTGCCGGCACCCTGATTGCCGAGGGACAGGTTCCCAATGCCCATGGAATGGCGCCGGCAGCCTTGCTCCATTCCTACGACTGGAATGAAGATATCAGTGAAATGGCTGAAGAATACACGGTTAATGGCCTTGCTCTGTCGAATCATTCCTACAGTTTTATCCATGGTTGGTACGAAGATTCCGACCATGACTGGTGGTGGTATGGTGATGTAGAAATCAGTGAAACGGAAGACTATCTTTTTGGCTTTTATGATGAAACCACTGAAACCTGGGATTCGCTGGCTTATTTGTGCCCTTTTTATCTTGTTGTCAAATCAGCCGGAAACGACCGTGGTTCAACCCATACTGGCGACCACTGGGTGTTTTACAATGGTGATTGGGTACCCAGCAATGCCACCCGCGACCCCGATGGCGGGGCCGATGGCTATGATTGCGTAGGTAATATCGGGGTTGCTAAAAATATACTTACTGTAGGAGCAGTCTCAGATATTCCCGGAGGCTATAATTCCCCGGCAGATGTTGGTATGACGAGTTTTTCAGGCTGGGGGCCGACCGATGACGGAAGGATAAAACCTGATATCGTAGCCAACGGGATTTATTTATATTCAAGCATTGCCACTTATAATTCGGCCTATGATAATTTATCAGGGACTTCTATGTCATCTCCTGCAGCCTGCGGTTCCCTGGCATTGTTACAGGATTATTACGATAGCCTTAACGGGACTTTCATGCGGGCATCAGCACTCAAAGCCCTGGTTATCAATACGGCTTTTGAATGCGGGACCAATCCAGGACCGGAATATTCTTTCGGTTGGGGACTGCTTAATTCTGCCAGCGCTGCCGACCTGGTAACCAGGGATTATAGCGACGGTGATGTGATCAACGTAAATTATCTTTTTAATACTGAAACTGAAACTTATAATTACTATTCGCTCGGAGATACTACTGCTAATGTAACGATCTGCTGGACCGATCCTCCAGGCACGGCGGCAAGTCCTTCGCTTAATCCGACAACAAGCAGGCTGGTGCACGACCTTGATCTGCGGATCATCAGTGAAGCCGGCATAACCTATTTTCCATGGATCCTTAACCCGGCAAATCCTTCACTACCGGCTGGAACAGGCGACAATTTCCGCGATAATGTGGAAAAGATCACCATTGCGGTTCCTACTGCCGGGGAGTACACGATCCAGGTCAGCCACAAGGGGACGATCTCCGGTCAGCATTATGCTTTGGTCGTTTCAGGTTTAAGTTCCATCCATCTTACCAACACATGGACAGGAATAGCAGGAACGGGCTGGAATAATGCAGCAAACTGGTCATTGGGCCATGTCCCTGAAAGTCCTGAATATGTGATCATTCCTGCAGGATGCCCATATTATCCCGTACTCACAGGCAATCTTGGCGTTGGTTATTACAACGGCTATTCGAATATTTGCCAGACTTTAACCATAGCTGCCGGGGCCACGTTCACCCTGAGCGGTAAGGATCTGATTTGTGCAGGCCAGTTAACTGTTTCCGGTATCCTTTTTATCGGGGATGATGCCATATTAAATGATGGTGCTTTGGTCAGCCTGGCATCCACAGGATCAATTTATACTGGATATACAGACGGTTATCACGGATCTTTAGCATTGAATTCCGGAAGCGCAGTTACACAGTCGGGCGGGCATATTTATACCGAAGAGCTGCTAATTGATGCAGGAAGCCAGTATAATGCTTCTGCCGGGTATTTTCACCTCTATAAGCAGGGAACAGCCAATAACGCCCAGCTCATCCAGATAAATGACATCGACAACCAATTTTATTACTTCTATGTGGATACCCTGGCAAATGCTTATCTTGATAACTGCACCGAGACACTGAAAGTATCATATCTTACCCGCTTAAAAGGGAATTTATCCCTTAACAGTTTTGATATGCAATCCTATTTTATGAATATTTACGGGGAATTGCTTATCACATCAGGCGCGCTGAATATCACCCAGACTGGACCGGTTTTTTACAACACGTCAACCTTATCTATGAGTGGTGGTGAATTAAATACCAATAACAGCACCTGGTTTAATTCTGGCTCAACCGTAAATTTCAATGGCGGTACCTTAAGTATCAAACGGGATCTTTACAACCAGGCCGGCGAATTTACCCCGAGCGGGGGAACAGTCCGTTTCTTCGGTCCCCAACAGTCGGAAATCAAAGGCGCCACGACATTCTACCGCCTTGAAGTTGCTAAAAACCCGGGGATCATAGTCCTATCAGCCTCGAATGTCAATGTCATGGATACCGTTAATATCATTAGCGGCAACCTGGTTGTGCGAAATTCTACATTTCATGTGGGAACCGGCAATTAAGCCGTATTGTTTTACATAATTTTCTAATTTTGCCCAAATCTAAACGGATTCATTAACTCAAATTTTACACTATGGCCAACCTGGAGAATATCAAAGAAGATCTTAACAAGTATGGTATCCATGATGTCAGCGAGATCATTTATAATCCCTCTTTTGATTATTTATATGAAGAAGAACTGAAGCCGGAACTGGATGGGTATGAAAAGGGGATTCTTACGGAACTCGGTGCTGTCAATGTGATGACCGGTATTTTTACCGGGCGTTCTCCAAAAGACAAATATATTGTGCTTGATGAAATGTCGAAAGATACGGTCTGGTGGGCTGCCCCTACCAACCGTTCCGACAATAAACCGGTTGACCATGCCGTATGGGACCATTGTTATGACATTGGTGCAAAGCAGTTATCCGGAAAAAAATTATATGTAGTCGATGGATTTGCCGGGACGAACAAAGAGACGCGGATGAATATCCGCTTCATCATGGAAGTGGCCTGGCAGGCACACTTTGTGAAGAATATGTTTATTCGTCCTTCGGAAGAGGAACTGAAGAATTTCAAACCCGACTTTATTGTCCTCAACGCGGCAAAAACTGTCAATCATGAATGGCAAAGCATGAAGCGGACTGATGGCATTCCACTGAATTCTGAAGTTTTCGTCATTTTCAATTTATCGGAAGGCAAAGCTGTAATCGGCGGAAGCTGGTATGGTGGTGAAATGAAGAAAGGCATTTTCTCGATCATGAATTATTATCTTCCTCTTAAAGGCATTGCTGCCATGCATTGTTCGGCCAATGTTGGCAAAGACGGCGATACGGCGATTTTCTTCGGACTTTCGGGCACAGGTAAGACCACCCTATCAACAGATCCCAAGCGTGCCCTGATCGGCGATGACGAGCATGGCTGGGATAATGAAGGCATCTTTAATTTTGAAGGCGGATGTTATGCTAAAACAATAAACCTGGATAAAGAAAGCGAACCGGATATTTTTCATGCGATCAAACGGGATGCACTCCTGGAGAATGTAACTGTAGATGCGAACGGGAAAATTGATTTCAATGACGGGTCTGTCACGCAGAATACGCGCGTCTCCTACCCTATCTACCATATCGAGAATATTGTCAAGCCGGTTTCAAAGGCAGGGCCAGCCAAGAAGGTCATATTTTTAACGGCTGATGCATTTGGGGTTATGCCGCCGGTTTCCATCTTAACACCTGAGCAGACCAAGTATCATTTCCTGTCGGGGTTTACGGCGAAATTAGCCGGTACCGAAAGGGGGGTCACTACTCCCCAGCCGACATTCTCTGCTTGTTTCGGGGCGGCCTTTCTTTTGCTGCATCCGACTAAATATGGCGAGGAGCTTGTGAAGCGCATGGAAGAAACCGGCGCCGAAGCTTTCCTGGTAAATACAGGATGGAACGGGACCGGGAAGCGGATCTCGATAAAAGATACCCGCAAGATCATAGATGCGATCCTCGATGGATCTATTGACAAAGCTGCAACGAAAATTATCCCGGTCTTTAATTTAAAAGTCCCGGTGGCACTTCATGACGTAGATCCAAAGATCCTAGATCCCCGGGATACCTATGAAGATCCGATGGAATGGTACAAGAAAGCCCATCTTCTCGGGGAATTATTCGTAAAGAATTTCGTACAATACACCGATAACGAACAGGGGAAAAGATTGGTAAAGGCAGGGCCGCAGCTTTAGGCACCACCTCACCCCCTGGCCCCCTCTCCAACAGGTCCCCGCGAAAGCGGGGAACCGGGGGAATAATTACCTAAACAAATTTTGTATCTTTGGGGTAAACTCCACTGCGATGAAACGCTTCATCTTCAGTTTACCCGTGCTTCTTCTTCTTTGTTTTTCATTAACCGGCCAGGATAAATCAGAATATGATCGTCCGACCAATCTAAGGAATCTTACTGATTTAATGCCATTCCAGGCTGATCTGATATGGACACCTCCTGCCGGATGGATTCGATCACCTGTTGACCGTTGGTTTGATTACGACCGTGGGATCATAAGTGACAATGCTCTTGGATCCTGCCCCGGATGCCCTGTTGAAGTGGCAATCAGGTGGGATTCTAATTATTTCAGTGATTATAGTTCCCTGCATCTTACAAAAATCAGATTTGTTCTACATGAAGCTGCACTTGATCATGCACTCAGGGTTTACCAGGTTCAAAATTCGGATTTTGACACTTTATTCAATTATCCGCTTGAAAATAACCTGGTGTATCATAGGTTTGATACCCTGGAGTTTTCCCCGATCAGTATCGATATTTCCAAAGAACTTTGGGTAGGGCTATGGGTAAGTGACCTGGGGCCCGGATATCCCTTAGCCGCTGGAATTCCACCGGGATTTGACGGATACGGCAATATGATCAAGATCTATAATTACGGATACTGGCAAACACTGCTTGATATCAGTCCTGAATTTGATTTTCCCTGGAGTATCGGAGCTTATTTTATAACGTCTGATGATGAAGTCAATTACCCGGTTTTTAATGTATACAGAGCCCTTAATGAGCAACCCTTTGAAAAAATTCATGAAGGAAATTTTTATGACACTGTATATCATGATTATATCGGAAATATCAGCCCTGATTTAATACAGTATTATGTAACCAGTGTTTATAAAGACGGGGAATCAGAGCCATCTGATACGTTAACATATTCATTTGTAACATACCCTGAAATCATACAGCAAAATAATATTAAAATAAGTCCCAATCCAGCAAAAGACAAGGTATCCATCGATTCCGGAAACGGGAAAATAAAATCCTTAGCATTAATAAATAATAAGGGAGAAGCAGTCCTTGAGAAGCATTTCAATACAGAAAAGGTACAGCTTGATCTTTCAGGAATCCCATCTTCGTTCTACATTTTAAAGGTAATCACAGAAGATGGTGTGTTCACATCTAAACTACTGATCGTTAAATAGTTTACAATGGAACAATGGAACACTGGAACAATGGAACAATGGAACAGTTTAACAATTTAACAATTTAACAATTTATAATGCACCAGATCTTTGTAGCTTCTGACGGTACAGGGCGGACAGCGGAACAGGCCGTCAGGGCTGCCATGACGCAGTTTGCCGGCCAGGAGATCGAGATACTTCGCTTCAGCGACATCCGGGATAACCAACAGATAAAGGAACTGGTAAGACAGGCTATCGAAAAGAAAGCCTTCATTGTGCACACGCTGGTAAGTGATAAATTAAGGGAAGAATTATTCCGTGCTGCCCGTTTGCATGATGTCGAAACGATTGATCTGATGGGACCATTGCTCGACAGGATGACGGATCAGTTTTCCATCAATCCCAGCGAGCAGCCCGGCCTTTTCCGTGTCCTCAACGAGTCATATTTCCGCAGGATAGAAACCATGCAGTTTGCTTTCAATCATGATGACGGAAAGCGCGCGGAGGACCTGCAGAAGGCCGAGATCGTCCTGCTCGGGGTGAGCCGGACATTCAAAACCCCTTTAAGCATTTACCTTGCATTTAAACACTGGTTCGTGGCTAATATCCCCATCGTGCTGGGGATCCCGGCGCCGGAAATTATCTACCAGGTCCCTCCTGAGAGGGTTTTCTGCCTGAGTACCTATCCAAACAGGCTTGCCCAGCTCCGCAAAGCCCGGCAGGACCGGCTCGGCGGCACCCCTTTCGATTATGCCAATCCCGATTATGTCAAAAGGGAATGCACCTATGCCTCACAGATCTTCTCCAGCGAGCCCAAATGGCAGCGGATCAACGTTACCAGTAAATCCATCGAAGAGATTGCATCGGAGATCATTTCGCTGCTTCCCAAGAAGACTGAGGATGCAGAAGGGGAGATCGGTTGACAGTTGGACAGTTGGACAATTGGACAATTGGACAGTTGGATGCATGTAGGGGTAAACGGCCGTTTACCCCTACAACCGTAAATTTTATTATATAGCCTTCTGTCTTCTTATTTATACAATTCCGATGTATCAATAAAGATCATGAATTCATTGATCAAATCCCCCTGGAACTTTATAATTACACTGAATGGCAC
>CAYJNJ010000098.1:0-17767 GCA_964371595.1 uncultured Bacteroidales bacterium
AAAGATAATTTCTTTGTTTAAATGTTGAAAATTAACACAGAATCTCTGTGGTTAAAATACTTTTGAGACAGGCTCCTTTTTGATCGGGCGATATCCCGAACAAGCGATCTGCGATGTTGGATTTAGATACTTTAAGAAATTTTTTTCCATCCGACCGGGTATATTTCGGGAAAATGCGGATTAATAGAAAAAAGTAATCATGATTGAAAATACAAAGAATCTAATTCCTGAAGAATTAATTTTAAACAAGATTTATCAGATCAGGGAACTGAAAGTGATGCTGGATATGGATCTGGCAGAATTATATGGTGTTGAAACAAAGCAGCTAAAAAGAGCTGTAAGAAGAAATATTTCCCGTTTTCCACCAGATTTTATGATTGAATTATCGAAAACAGAATTTTTAGATTGGAGGCGCCAATTTGGCACCTCCAATAAGGAAAAGATGGGCTTACGAATCCCGCCTTTTGCATTCACAGAATATGGAGTTCTTATGCTTGCCAGCGTTTTAAACAGCGAAAGAGCTGTACAGGTTAATATACAGATTGTTAGAATTTTCTCGAAGATGCGGGAAATGATACTGGCAAACAGGGAAATTATAGCTAAGATGAAGGAAATCGAACATAAACTTGCTAATCACGACGACAAAATTCTTTTGATCTTCGAATACCTGAAACAACTTGAACTTAACAAGCAACAGCAGGATGATCTGGCAAACCGGAAAAGGATCGGTTTTAGGCAGGAGGATTAAAAATATTCTATCACAGATTCTCTTCTCCGCCAGTTGGCGGAGAGGCTTGCCCGCCTATTGGCGGGGGAGGGGAGGAGGGATAAGGAAAAAGATTACGCGATTGTCAATTGTCGGTTGTCGAATGTCGAGGTGCATTGACAATTTTAAATTTAAATCGAAAATCGACAATGCCGAATTGACAATCGCGTAATCCTCCCCCTCCCCTTTATCCCCTCCCATGCCAATTTCATCTGGAAAAATTCAAATTTTCGCGGGAGGGGAAAATATTATCTTATCGCTATCCCCTCTGCTATAAATATGGAATTCCTCCGGAATTCTTTTTTTCCATGAAAACCAAACCTTGTCATTGTTACGAAGGAGGGAACTACCAATATTACATCGTATCTCGTCTGATCGCGATTTCGTCAGTTCAACCGCCCTCAAGTATCTCCATCGGTATCCCCGTGATCATGGCGGCGGTTGCTGAAAAAGAGCTGTAGAAAGAGCCGTAGATCTTTGCCGTTCGCGACAGGCAGTAAATATCCACCAGGGCGTTCTGAATACCGGCACAATCTTCGCGGCCCAACTTATGATGGTTTGAACTGATCTTCCCGGGAAAAGCCTCTTGCAGCCTTGCCTTCAGACCGGCATCATCCGTGGCCAGGAAAAAACCGGCCTCATCATCCTTTTGAATCAATTCCCTGATCTTATCAAAGAATAAATGATCGGGGCTTTTTTCGATCGATAAGCGGCTGTCGGTCCGGCGGATATGGATCCCGATGGTCTTAGCGCCAAAGCTGGAACAGGCCTTTTCGATTCTCTCTTCAAGCTGCGGTACCGGCCTGAATTTGTGGATATGTGCCGCTACCCCGAACCGGTGAGCGGTGCTAATGAAAACAGATTTGCGGTTTTTAAGACTGCTGAAATCAAAATCCTGCAGTGAAGAAGGATGCCTGTCGTAAATCCATGTTTTTCCTGCAAAAGTCACATTCAGCCTCAGCCTTTCCCTGAGGATAAATGAAACGCTTTCCCAGGGCCTGATCCCCGTTCTTGCCGAATCGTACCAGGAATGGGAGACCGTAAAATCATCAATGGGCAAAAACAGCTCTTCATAGTGGCAATTCAGTGAACGCTCTTTATTCCAGGCGATCTCCAGCGGCATGTGTAACTGTTCCGAAAGTGATATGGCCGAATCGATAACGCGCATCCGGTTGGCCAGCCCGGCAAGTGGCTTTACGATGATCATTTTTTTACCAATGATAAAATGATCCCATTGAGGGTTTTCCTGCCTGCTTCCAGGGAATATTTTTGCCGGAAAACCTCAAATGCCTGTCCGGTATGATCCACCTTCCCTGAGAGGCATCGTTTGATCGATTCACGGAAACTGCCTGCCGTATCGGCTATCATAATGCTCCCTTCATGCTCTATCCCTTCAGCTCCAACCGTGGTGCTGATAAGCTGCGTTTTCAGCGCCATCGCCTCGATGCATTTCAGCCGTGTACCCGAGCCATGCCAGAGCGGGACAAGGGCTGCGGAAGCCGATGCGATCAGGCTACTGAAATCAGCAGGATTTTCCATAATAACAACCTTCCCGTAATGCCTTCCGCCTGCTGCCAATTCCATCGCTTTCTCCGCTCCTTTACCGGCAAGATAAAGTGTCGTGAGCCCCTCCAGTTCTTCATTCCAGACCTCCCTGACAAACCACTCAAGGCCGTAATAATTCTGGAAAGAGGTGAAATTTCCTGTGATTATCACGTAAGGTTCTTTCTTCGTAACTGGATGATAAAGAGTTTCATCCACAAAATTCGGGATCACAGAAATTTTCCCGGCAGGAATGAATTTCCGGTAAAATTTATAATCAACATCCGAAACACATACCAGGTGGCCGGCCCGTTTAAAATACAGCCTTTCATTACCGGCCTGGGCTATGTAAGAGAAGGTCCTGACCATATTTTCCTTAAAACCAACGGCCGGCTGCTGCAGGCGAAGCTTCGACTGGGCATTGTGCGTCCCGTAAATGACGGGGATTCCATGATGTTGAAAGAGAGAAATATACTGGCCAAGGAAGAAATAGTCGATAAAGGCAAGGTCATATTTTTCCTTTGCAAACTGTTCCCGGATCAGGGCGGTCAGTTTCGCTTCTTTCCTGAAATAGCCGGCGAATTGCCCGGTCAGCCCGGAAGGCGGCTCAAAGTTGTAAGGCAAAAAGGCTACACCGGGCAGGAACCTGGCTGCCCCGGCAAGGTCTGTCAAAGAAGGCGTAATGGCAGTCACGCTGTGTCCTGACCCGGAGAGGCACCGTAATAAGCCAAAACTGCGGATCTTCTCCCCTCCGGCGGGAGGAAAGGGGACAACCTGCGACATGAAGAGGATCTTCATTTTTTACCCAGCCGGGATTTGTAATAGTTTATGATCTCTTTGATTTTCCTGGCCCTGGCCCTTATCTTCCAGAAAAATATCCTTGTGGCGGAAGAGCGTCCTGATCCTTTCTTACGGATTTCATCCGCCTTGTTCATCACCACACCCAGCAATTCTTTCACCACCCGTGGCGAACACAGGCGCTCATTCAGCAGTTGCCCGGCCAGGCCAATCCGTTCCTGCTTTTCAGCATCGGCAAAGAGCCCGGCAATTTCAGCCGCCAACTGTCCCGGATCGTCGGTGATGATCATTTCCTTCCCGTTTTCGGCATGGAATCCCTGTCCGCCGATGCTGGTCGCCACCACCGGCAATCCATAGGAAAGGGCTTCGTTGACCTTGCCTTTCATCCCGCCGCCGTAGCGCAGCGGCGCTACGCTGACTGCCGCAGTTTCCAGGTAGGGCGCGGTGTCGGGGACGAAACCAAGCACCTCGACCCCGTCGATGTCGGCAAGGGCAAGAATCTCTTTGGATGGTGAACTGCCCACGATACGGAACTTTGCTTCCGGGTTTTTCTTGTGCACTATGGGCCAGATCTCGGATGTAAACCATTCCATGGCATCTGCATTGGGGGGCCAGAGAAATGAACCGATAAATAAAGCCACCGGCTCGCGAAGGCCCGGTTTACGGAGCACTGAAGGAACAATATTCGGTACGAAAAGCACATTTTTAACATGGTACTTATCAGTCAGCAAGGTAATATCCTCCTGGCTGACCGCTAAGGTAATATCTGCATTCCTGTATATGTTCAGCTCCCTCTCCCTGGTATCTCTGACCTTTTCAAAGCTGATCTTTCCGAGCTTTGCCTGCGATTCCTCCCTGGCAAAATGCACGTCAACCGAATCAACAATGGTAATTGCGCCTGGCTGGTATTTCCAGAATAGAAAGATATTCTCCTCCGCAATCCAGTAAAATTCAAAAAAACCGGCATCGTACTTCCTGTCCTGTAAAACTTCAGCGGCAATCCCTTTGCGGATCGGCAATACATTGATCCCTTTCTCAATCAGGCCGGGAATATACTCCTGGTATTCATCCTGCAGGTATTCATTATAAAACCTTGTCACGCAAAGATCCACCAGGTGGTCTTCTGCCAGCAGCTCCAGCAGCGCTACAAACCGCCGCTCGCCTGAGCTGCGGTCGTACCTGGGAATATTGTAAGTGAATACGATTATTTTCATCCCTGTTTTTTTAATTCATCCTCCAGGTAATGCTCCCTCCCTGATTCAATCAACAGTTTTTTCAGTTCTTCATAATTCAGGATCTTATCTTCAGGAGGAAGTTTATTTTGTTTTTCAGACCTGATCTGCAAAAATCCGGGATCGGGCTCGACCTCAATGAATTTCAGCATCCTTGCCTGGTGCTCAGGTACCAGGAGTTGCTCATAATGAATTTCACAAAATTCCTGCCCGCTATTATTTAACATAGCCCTGACCTCGTCAAAGAAATCCTGGAAGCGCTTTTCATAGGCCAGGAATTCATTCCAGTTAACATCGATCCGGATATCTTCCTGCTCAGTGCCGGTACCGGATTTAATGAAATATACCTTGCTTTTTTGCGCCGTCTTTTGGGAGAGGAAATTCATCAGGTAATTATCCCTGATCAGCACGATCTTTTTTAAGGATGGCTCCAGGATCAACTCCCTGAGAAATTCGTCATCCTGGTCGGGGAACATTTTAAATCCGATAGCCTGAGTGTTTTTCCTGAAACGGAGCGAATAGATTAAGCTTAGAAATCCCGGCTTGTCTTCATTTCTTTTATCGATAGTATAAGGCTCGATATTATTTTTTGCGAATTGTCCTCCGTCATAAATAGCAAAAGGATGAAACAGTTCAGGATAGCAAACAATATTCCTGTGGCTTGACAGCATGCCGACCATCATGTTTGAACCCGACCTGGGAATGGAAACGATCAGGAATTTATGAATATCCGGGTTTTGCCGGAGGACTTCCTTAAGACTTGTCCTCTGCGAAGTGGCAGGTGTATTTGCATTTTCGGTCTCCGGAAGCAAGGCTTCTTCCTGTTCATTTCCGGAAAATACTTTCTTAAGCCAGGAGCCGTTTTCCCGGTTCCACGATTCGGCTATATCCGCCGCTTTAGTGCATATATTAGTGTACCGGAGTTGAATATTGAACACGGTTTTTAGTCCCCCGATCAACTCCTGTTTATCGTGGTACAAAATATACCCGTGCCCGGCACTATTTTCCAGGCCTTCAGCCCCAACAGGGGTGGAAAAAACGACCTTTGAAAATCCCATGGCCTCGATCATCTTGATTTTCAGGCCGGTCCCTATCGTCAGCGGATTGATGACCAGGTCGGCCTGGTCGTAAGCTTCTGACAGGTCCGCGACTTCACCCAGGAGCCTGATATTTTCCGGGACTTTTTCAAGGCGATTGCAGATATTTCCGGCAATCAGCAATTCCAGGTCAGGGAACTCCTTTCTTATTTCGGGAAAATCCTTTTCAATAAAATCATTGATACCATAAAAATTACTGGGATTATCGGAACCGACGAACAGCAGCTTTTTCCTCGGGAATTCACTGCAGGATTTTCCTTTCCTGACAATATGGCCAACATTCACGACCATCTTTCCGGTCATCCGGCTGAAATGGGCCTTCTCTTTCTCTTGTATCGCAATCACAACATCAGCCCTGCGGATCCCTTTCCTTTCCTGGCCGAAAGGCGTCGAATACCAGACCGGCTTTTTCCCTTCCCTTAAAAAGAGCTTATGCCGGTCGGTCATGACATCATGCGTATCGATAACCTTCAGGACATCCGTGCCGAAATTCAGAAATGCTTTTGACAGGAAGATATATTCCACCAGGACGGCGTCGAAATGAAAATGGACGTCCAGCTTTTTGATCTCATCATCCAGGAGTTCGTTATAATGCTCATCAACAGTGCAATAGTAAAGATAATGTTTGTTGATCCGCTGTAAAAGCGCCCTTTTACGTTTCTGGTTTAATGTCAGTTCCGGCTTTCTATAATCAATGGGATGAAACCGGTCACCCCAGAATTTCCCCATAGCTTCTTCATCGGCATTTTCCTGCCTTGAATACAGGAAATGGACTTCGTGTCCCAGGGAAATGAGATAGGATGCCATATTTAGTATGCGTACCCTGTTCCCTGCATTGGTCGGATGAGTTGGTGTAGGAGAAATGATGAGTATTTTTCTGATCATCTTGTTATAATTTCAATAAACGGTATCGACCCTGGTATCATCAATAACACCCTTTAAGGCCTCAAGATACTGAAGGCCGTAACGGTGGTCAGGTTCCAGGTAATTTCCTTCAGCCCATTCATTCCAGCTTTTGATGAAAATGATCTTTGGGCCTGGCTCTTCTCTTTTCAATACAAATTGAACCGATTTTTCAAAATGGTACCCGAAATCGCCGGGAGTGGAATTGTGAAAAACCCAGCCGCGCCTTCCTGACCTGGGGCTGTTATCCCAGTTGGGGATGATCGTAGGGATGACATCATTGCTGTTGAAAAGATTAAAATCATAACTCCTGACCAGTTTCCCGTAATTATAGATCACAGGCAGCCTTCCTTTAAAGAGATTCCGCTGGATCATGCCGCTAACCCGGTTTTTGCTATCCTTTTCATATAACTGGACATAGTGGGAAGGCTGATGTATGGTTTTATCATCAAATCCGTCCTTTTTATGGTCCCAACCGGCATAATGGATGCCGATGAAATAAAATCCATCCAGCCCGTTTTTCAAGGCAAGCTCATTCCAAAGATCTGTGAATTCACGGCTGTTCGGGATCAAATCGGGGGAGTAAACCACAAAAACCGGCTTGTTGTTGATCCTGATGTAGCGCTTATCATGAAATGCCGGGAGAAGGGAATTAAAATGGCTGGTATAATCCTCTTTACCCGGATAGGTCTGTTCGATAAGGATCTTATTCTTGAGCCCGTGCCAGACCCCTGTCCATGACTGGTTCGCCCACGCCATGCAGAACGGGTAATCCGGTTTGCCCGATTTGAGCACTTCCTGGAAGGGCCGTTCAAGCAACCTGTTACCGTTTCCAAACCAATAATGCCAGTAACAAAACCCAGAAATTCCATATTTTCTTGCCAGGTCAGCCTGTGCTTCCCTGGTTTCTGACAGCCGCAGATCGTAAAATCCTAAGTCGGCCGGGATGTTTGGCTGATGGTGGCCCCTGAATAACGGTTTTGCTTTTGCTGTGTTGGTCCATTCTGTAAAGCCCTTTCCCCACCATTCATCATTTTCAGCAATAGGGTGAAATTGAGGCAGATAGTTGGCTAACAGTAAAATCTTACTCATAAATACCTGGCTTTTGAAGCGCTAAAAATAGGGATAAAATCCTTTATACCAGGTTAAAAATTCACGGATCCCTGTGGCTATGGTTGTGGCCGGCTTGTAATCAAATTCTTCCTGCAGGCTTGTGACATCTGCAAAAGTCCGCGGAACATCACCGGCCTGCATCGGCAGATATTCCCTTTTGGCTTTTATACCGAGCTGTTCCTCAATTGCATCAATAAACTCCTCGAGGTTCACCGGGCTGGAATTCCCGATATTGGCTATCCGGTACCTGGCAAAGGAGGTGGAAGGATCGGGATGGCTTTTATCCCAGGCGGGGTTAGCTACCGGTGGTTTCCGGGCAATCCTTACTATCCCTTCGACGATATCATCGACATAAGTGAAATCCCTGACCATGTTCCCATAATTGTAAATTTCGACGGGTTTTTCTGCCAGGATGGCCTTTGTAAATTTAAAAAGCGCCATATCGGGCCTCCCCCATGGTCCGTAAACAGTGAAAAACCGCAAACCGGTCACAGGGACGTCGAACAGATGGCTGTAGACATGCGACATCAGTTCGTCGGATTTTTTGGTTGCAGCATATAAACTGATGGGATGATCCACATTATCTGAAACCGAGAGCGGCATTTTCTCATTAGCCCCGTAAACACTCGAACTGGATGCGAAAACAAGGTGATCAACGGGATAATGACGGCAGGCCTCGAGAATATTCAGGTGCCCGATTATATTGCTTTCAATGTAAGCCCAGGGGTTTTCAAGGGAATACCTCACCCCTGCCTGTGCAGCAAGATGGATGACCGTATCAAACTTTTCTTCCTCAAAGAGCCTGGAAATTCCTTCCTTATCTTCAAGTGCAAGTTTTATAAATGAATGAGCGGGGTATTTTTTACTTTTTACCGGCTTTCCGGGATCTATTTCCGCCCTGTCAATTCCCAGCTCTTTTAGTCGTGCATATTTCAGGCCCACATCGTAATAATCATTAATAATATCCAATCCGATTACTTCATAACCATCATCCAGTAGCCTCTTTGCGAGGTGAAAGCCAATGAATCCCGCCGTGCCGGTGACAAGTAGTTTTCTCATTTTCCAGTTAACCTGATAGACTAATAAATTCGATGGTAAAGGTAATATTCATTTGTCTCCTTCATACCAATTTTTCTTTACTTTTGACCCCTTGTTATTTGATTCACAAATATGACGAATAATCCTAAGTTCGACCCCAGAACAAACTATCAGCAGACACGTGACGCCATAGGCTACGTCCCCCGCAATCAAGCCACACAAGCCGATTATGACAGGATAGGCTTTATGTCGGGACTGGAAGTCCACCAGCAATTGCTTACTAAATACAAACTCTTCTGCAGGTGCCCTGCGGGTGTTTTTAACAAGCATGAAATATATGATGCAGAACTGATCCGGCATATGAGGCCCACGCTTAGCGAACTGGGCGAATATGACGGCACTGCCCTCATGGAATTCAAGACCAGGAAAGAGATTGTTTACCGGATCAAGAATGAGACGGCATGCACCTATGATGTGGATGACACGCCACCATTCAAGATCGACAGGGAAGCGCTTGACATTGCCATCGAGATTTCCCTGCTGTCGAAGCTGAATGTCGTCGGCGAAGTGCATATCACGCGTAAGCAATACCTCGATGGTTCAATCCCGACAGGCTTCCAGCGTACTGCGATTATCGGTGTTGAAGGGGAAATCCCCCTTAAGAATAAAAAAATCAGGCTGATCCAGTTAAGCCTCGAAGAAGATTCCTGCCGGGAAATGTGGGATATTGGCCACCAGCGCGGATATAAAACCGACCGGCTCGGGATGCCGCTGATTGAAACCGTGACTTATCCCGACTGCTCCAATCCTGATGAGGTAAAAGAAGCCTGCAATTACATCCGTTTCCTGAACCGCAGCACCGGTAAGGTGCGCACCGGCATGGGAGCCGGAAGAGAAGACGTGAATGTGAGCTGCCGTGGTGGTTCCAGGGTGGAAATCAAGGGTGTGGCCCATACCAGATGGATCCCCGAACTTACGCATAACGAGAGCTTCCGCCAGTGGGCGCTGCTAAATATCAGGGAAATCCTTAAAAAAAGGGTCAAAAATCCGTCTCCCTGGAAAATTTCCTCTAAAATCATTTCATACCATAATTTCAATTTCAGGTACAAACCACTGAAAGAAGCCAGGAACAACAAGAACAAGATCGTTGTGGTGAACCTGCCTGAATTCCGCGGGATAATGTCGCATTTCACCCAGCCCGGTAAAATGTTCGCCAACGAGCTCAGCGAACGGCTTAAAGTGATTGCCTGCATTGAGCTGCCGAACATGACCCATAGCGAAGATCTTTTCCCGGTAGTCCCTAAAAAAGACTGGGATCAGATCGGCAAGCTTTTCAAGGCGAAGGATAATGATGCGCAGCTGATCATCTGGGGACCGGAAACGGACATTGAAACTGCACTGGATACTATCGAAGAGCGCTGCAGGATGGCTTTCCAGGGCGTCCCGAACGAAACCCGCAAATCTTTCGAAGACGGGACAACGATCTTCGAAAGGGTGCTTCCCGGTGCCGACCGCATGTATCCCGATACCGACTCGGCTCCTATTCCCCTGGAAGATGAGCAAATTATCGAATTACGTAAACATCTTCCTTCCGACATCATTGACCGTTATAACAAGCTGGTGGAATGGAAGGTGCCTGAAGACACTTACACTTACATCTTCTCCAAAAACCTTTTCCCGATCCTTGAAAAGATCGTGAAAGAGCTGAAGATCAATCCACGCCTGTTAGGGACTTATTTCGGGCATCATCTGAAATACGTGGAAGGCCGTTATAATAAATCGGTAGAATTCAATTACGAAAAGCTTTACGACCTCTTCCGCTTCCTGAATGAGAATAAGTTCGACGTGATCCTGGCCGGAAATATGCTCCCGGTGATCTATATGCACCCCAAGATGGATTATGAGTCGGTACTTACCAGCATAGGCTTTAAAAGAATTAAAAAGGAAGATATCCTGGCCAAAGCAGAGTTCCTTATTGAGAAATTCAAGCAGATCGGAAAGTGTACCTCTGCGGAATGCCGTCACAATTGGGTCATGGGGGAACTGAGAAAAATTGCGTTAGGGAATATTGATTTAACGGAATTAAGCAAAGAGATTAAAAAAATTAAGTAATGGCTGACGATATATTCCAGGGTTATAAAGGCGATGCACTCGCCACGCTGAAGAAATTCAACACCCGTGTCTGGGGACAGACCGTCGTTGAAACGACACGGGGAACTTTTACCGGTACCGTGCTTCCACGGTCAGAGAACGACGACGACAAGCACATTGTAGTTAAAATCCCAACAGGTTACAATATAGGGATCGATACCCGTACCATCACAGGTATGATAGAAACCGGCTATAAGAAAGCCATTTATAAGATCCCCGAAAAAGAATTTCCCGTTACCCCCGGCCTGCCCAGGGTCAAGTTGCTCGGAACCGGCGGCACCATTGCTTCACGGCTGGATTACCGCACCGGTGCCGTTATCCCGGCATTTTCACCGGGCGAGCTTTACGGGGCTGTCCCTGAACTGGCCGATATCTGTAACCTGGAGACCGAAAAGATCTTCGCCGTTTTCAGCGAGAATATGGGCCCGAAGCAATACATCGCCCTTTCGCAGGCCATCGGCAAAGAGATTGAAAACGGGATCGACGGGATTGTGATCGGGCATGGGACTGATACGCTGCACCATACCGGCGCCGCTCTTACTTTCATGTGCCAGAACCTGCCGGTGCCGATCATCCTGGTAGGATCGCAAAGGTCATCCGACCGTCCCAGCTCCGACGCTGCACTGAACCTTCAGCATGCGATGCGCGCTGCCGGGCACGGCAATATTGCCGAAGTCCTGGTCTGCATGTTTGGGCCTACATCCGACGAATACGGCCTGCTGCACAAAGGCACCCGGGTGAGGAAAATGCACTCTTCCTACCGCTCCACTTTCCGTACTATCGGCGACATGCCGGTGGCTATGGTCAATAAGAAAGAGGTCATCCCCATTCATAAAAACTACAACAAGCGCCGGAACGACCGGAACGTGAATATCTATCCGTATTTCAGCGATGAAGTGACCATGCTTTACTATTACCCCGGCATAAAGCCTGACATTATGGACGGCATGATCGATGCCGGTTACCGCGGGATCATCATTGTTGGCACCGGCCTGGGACATGTTAACAAGGAGCTTTACCCGGCACTGGTCAGGGCGAAAGAGAAAGGCGTTCATGTTTACATGACGCTGCAAACTATCTGGGGATTTGTGGGTATGTTCGTTTACGACACCGGTCGCGACATGATGGCCAAAGGAGTGGTCCCTACCGGAAATATGCTGCCCGAAGTAGCCTGGGCAAAGTTGAGCTGGATCCTGGGTCAGACCGATGACCCCGAAAAGGTCCGCAATATGATGCTCACCCCGGTCAACGACGAAATTACCCTCCGCGAACCCTATAACGGGTACCTGGTCTACCAGGGCGGTGTGCCGGAGGTGGAGGATTTTATAAGGAGAGTTCATAAATAAGTCGTCAGTCTTCTGTCTTCTGTCTTCTGTCTTCTGTCAGAAAATCCTATTATTTAAGATATTTCTATATTTTTACGGGACATTTCTTTTCAAACCAAATTCAATAATATTTATTATGAAAAAATTATTGACCGTTATTCCATTATTTCTTATTGCATTAACACTTCCGGCCCAGAAAGCTGCCCTGGTCGACAGTTATATCGTCGACCGGTTTGTGGGTCCTGACGGACTGGAAGTGGAAAAGATCATCGTGCCGGGCACCCCTCCGGAAAATTTCCGGATGCCCGTTGCAGACCCTTCCGATGCCACAACCAGCCTGGCTAATGTACCCGCTTTTGACTGGTGTTTCGGGTGTTCGGCAACCTCAGCCTCTATGATGGCGGGCTATTATGACCGCACCACCTTGCCGGACTGCTATACAGGTCCGACCAATGGTGGTGTTTCTCCTATGGACAACAGCGTCTGGGGCACCGTGGTAATCGGTGGTGAAACCCGCAGCCAGTGCCCTTTCAGCGCCACACGCCAGGGACTTGACGGCAGGGCTGTCCGCGGCCATGTCGACGATTACTGGATCCAGGTCGACAACCCTGGTCCTGATCCATTTATTGTCAATGGATGGACGGAACATACCTATGGCGACTGCACCGGCGACTTTATGAAGACCAACCAGTCTAATTACGGCAATGTTGACGGATCAACATTGTTCTACAATTACGTGAACGGATCACCATATTCAGGCCCTGGGTCTAATAATGACGACGGGATGTATGGCATTAAACTGTTCTTTGAGTCGCGCGGGTATTATGTCTCCCTGCATTATAACCAGTATATCTATGGTTATAATGGTAATACGCTGGGTTTCACATTCGACCAGTTTAAAGCGGAAATCGATGCCGGAAGGCCGGTGCTGATCCAGGTTGCCGGGCATACCATGCTGGGGATGGGATATAATGACACCGGCACGCTGGTCTACCTGCACGATACCTGGGATTATTCCACCCACCAGATGACATGGGGCACTTCGTATGCCGGGATGCAGCATTATGGCGTTGGGGTGATCCATGTCGATGCGAATCCGACCGGTCCCTGCGCAAGTATTATTTCTATCAACGGAACCGGCGCCGGGTTTGCACAAACATATACCGGAGGCGGTACCGGCGTCTGGTTCAATTCCAGCGGCAATCCCTGCGGGTATGATACTCCTGGAATTGAGCAGATATACAGTTTTGTTGCACCCTATGACGGGACTTTCAACATCCAGGTCACCGCTGCCAGCGGATGGGTCGACTATCTGTGGAGGGCATCTTCCTGCAATACAGACGGGTGGAACTGCATTGATGATATCTCCTCTCCCGGTGCCTACGGATCTATGGCATGGACCGGTGGAACGACGTATTATTTTCTGCTCGATGATGAAGATAATACGACCGGCACCCATACTTTTTATGTCAACGGTGTCAGCAGTGTCCCGGCAAACCGCACTCTTCAGGGTATAACCATCATCAACGGGCAATCACAATGCTATGATGCCACACAGAACATTACCACTGCCGGCGGCAGCACCACTTTCACTGTCCAGAGCGGCGGTGAGGCCACACTTATTGCCGGCCAGAATATCCTGATGCTCCCGGGAACAATGATGCAATCCGGCGGCTACGTGATGGCTAAAATCACCACCCTCGGCGCTTATTGCAGCTCAGAACCACCTGCTGAAGAAATTCCAAGCACCAAGCACCAAATTCCAAACAAATATCAAATCATAAATTCAAAATCTCAATCTCAGATTCATTAAGAATTAAACATTAAGCATTAAGAATTAAGCATTAAACACTAAACATTAATAAAATGAAAAAGTATATTTTCCTTTTCTCAGCAATTATGTTCTTCGCTTCCATGAGCTTACATGCACAATGGAGCGTAAACGGGACCCATATTTACAATTCAAATACCGGGAATGTAGGTATCGGGATCAGTACCCCGGGATACCTGTTACACGTGGCAAAAAATATGACCGCTCCCAGCATCCGGATCCAGAATCTCGGGGGCTCGGGGGGAGCAGCTTTTGAAATGATCGATAATGCCAGCGGTGCCGACTGGAAATTCAAGGCCACAAGTACGGGCGGGTTCAAGATCCGTGATAACAGCAACGGGCTTGACGTGATCCAGGTGGAAGCCAACAGCGCAGCTAACGTAATTTATGTCAATGCCGCCGGCAACCTTGGGATCGGTACGGCAAACCCGACGGAAAAGCTCGCCGTGAACGGAAACATCAAGTGCAAGCAGGTGGAAGTGAGCCTGACGGGCTGGAGCGATTTCGTTTTTGAAGATGATTACCGGCTGATGCCACTCGATGAAGTGGATGCCTTTGTTAAAGAACATAACCACCTTCCAGGGGTCCCGTCGGCCGATGAAGTGATGAGCAACGGTGCAAACCTCGGCGAGATGGATGCCATCCTCCTTAAAAAAATCGAGGAACTGACACTTTATGTCATCGAACTTAAGAAAGAGAACGAAGCGCTTAAGGTAAAACTGGCAGATTAGTAAAGTACGCAGTCCGACGGGTGAATCCACCGGTTCTGACATATATTGGAACCAATGGATTTACCCGTTGGAAGATATTATTTACATTTGTGTCAAATCCGTATGTATGTCCCCCCAACCAGGAAAAAAATGCCTCATAGTGCTAGGAATGCACCGGAGCGGCACTTCTGCGCTTTCCGGCGCATTGACGATCGCAGGTTTTAATCCCGGCAGTAAACTCTTCGCTCCTGAAGAAGATAATCCCAAAGGAAATTATGAAAATGCCCTCATTACGAAATTAAATGAGGACATCCTGGCGGAACTGTTCGCCAAATGGAATGATACCCTACTCATTCCTGACGATTGGTGGACATATGAATTGTTTACCAGCTATGCCGGACAAATCAGCCTGATTTTAAAGGAAGAAATAAATGCCGGCGATGCACCGGTTTTAATAAAGGATCCCAGACTCAGCGTCCTGCTTCCTCTATACCTGTCCGTCCTGAAAAACCTGGAGGTTGATCCCTCATTTATTATTTGTATCAGAAATCCATATGAAGTCGCAGCTTCACTTAAAAAAAGAAATAACCTTTCGTTGGAAAAATCACTGCTGCTGTGGATGGATTACCAGCTCAAAGCAGAGTTTTTTTCCCGGAATTACCCAAGGATTTTCCTTTCTTATTATGAATTCCTGAAGGATCCCAAAAAGATTTTCCATTCACTGAAAGAGAACATTTTCCCTGATATCTTATTAACCCCGAAAATTGAAAAAGAGGTCTTCTCTTTCCTTGATAATGGTTTGAAGCATCATAACCTGGAGGATAAGTTACCGGATCATAGCAGCCTTCCTGAAATTAAAACCCTGTTCGGACTATTAAAAAGCGCTGACCTGAGGGATTTATCCGCTGGTGAAATCATCACTGCCGAACAGATCAGGTCGAAATTTTATGATACCGTGAAATTTTACAGCGGTCTTTCCAAAAGCCCGGAAGCGGTCCTGACGGTCTATCAGCATGATAACAGGATCATCTTAAAATCACCGGTTAAATATGGAAGAAATAAGCTTTCATTTACCATTGACCCCAAAATACCGGTAAGCAGGCTTAAACTAAATCCGATCAACTCATGGGTAGGATTAAAAATCCTTAAAATTGAGGCTGATAGCCCTGAAACCGGTACTTTTCAAATAAATGAAAGAACTACGAATTCCAGCTTTAATACAACAGATGGCCTGGAGGTTTTTGAAACGGAAATGCCGGAAATTGTCATTGATTTTCCATCAGCAACCACGTTGAACCAGGTGATTTTTGAAATTGATTACCTTGCTATAGGCCGGATCACTTACCGGATGGCCGCTGTTCATTATACTGATTCGGTTGAAAACCTTGTTTCAAATTTGAAATCAGCAAACAGGCAGGTTGAAAATCTCAATAAGGCACTGCAGGAATTACAACGTATTGTGAATAACCAGGGTAATGAGATCAAAGAATTATATTATACCAGGGAAAGGCAAAGTAAAGAGATCCATGAATTACAACAAGTAAAAGAGAAACAACTCGCTGAAATCAAGGATTTAAACCAGGCAGTAAAGGATCAGGCAAATTCAATTGAAGATAAAAATAAGATGATAAATGATCTTCAAAAGGACCTCGCAAGTGTTTCATGGCAGCTCGATTCGATGCATCATTCCCTTACCTGGCGGGCAGGTCGGATTTTCACTGCACCGGCCAGGCTGGTCTATAAATTAAAAGAGAAATCCGGGTAAAATTAGCGGGATGCCACTGTCTCCAGGCCTTCATTAATATTTGAATCCTGTACCCTGAAGGAAATCCAAATCAGCCTTATCGAAAATATCACCGGGATGATCTTTATGCCTTCCCGCAGTACCGGGCATGACCGGCAATTTAGCAGCTTCACGCATCAAATCTTCATCCGGGCTGATCTCCAGGAAACCGGCTATTTTGGCCACTCCCGGTAAAGGATCCCTGCACAATTCATCAAAGTTCACCAGAAGGAACTTCTCCCTGCCTAACATTTCACCCGCTTTGATCGCCCTGCGGTTAGCCTCAACCCAGAACCTGAATGATGCTGTGGGAATATCATTTTCATTTTCCGGCAATCCGATCCCGAATAACGAAGCCCAGTTATAAAGCTGTTGCTGGTTGCTGCTGTAAGCCATATCCAGGCCATGCCTGATGGTGTGGATGTACCTGAAACCCGGGAAAAATTCATGCAAATGGTTAATAAGCAAGTGGCAGTTAGGCTCTTTCCAACCCCACCCATTAAAATCAGACATATCCGGGACCTCCGGTTCCTTGATGAATGACAGTCTTTGCCTGGGCCAGTCCCCTTTACCTTCGCCCTCCCTGTTATGGCCATGCTTAGCCATATCCCTTGAAGCTCTCTTGAGAAAAATCCTCTCCCGGAAACTAAGGGCCTTTCCCGTGCTTAACGATTTTTCAAGGATACTTAAGCCGGTATTGATCTGCCTGCTATTATCAATATTATTCCTGAACCATTCGGGCCGTTTAAACAACAGGGTATAGGTGAGATTGTCGGAAGCATTATTGAGGTCCCTTCCCAGGTAAAACCCGAACAGGGCAGTGATTTCCGCCACAACCCTGGTTCCGCTGCCTCCCACCCCGCCAATAACCACCGGGCTTTTCTCCAATCCGAATGTTCTCATGAAAGAATATTTCATCCAAAAATATACAAAAAGTGAAGATGCTGTCTTAAAAGTGTTTTAACCACAGCACAACACCAACAATCGATGGCTTAAGTCGTCGGAGCACAATTTCATTTCCTGCTTGCTTACTTCGCGGATTTTTTGTATTATCGCTGTCGGATTAATGCAGCACCTGTAAATTGAATACGAAAGAATTTATAAAAGCCCTCGCTGAAAAACTGGATATCAGCCAGAAAGAAGCGGAAAACCTGTTGCATCACACAACCGGAATTTTCCGTGAAGCGCTTTCGGAAGATAAGAAGCTCACCATTTTGCACCTGGGTAGTTTCCAGGTAAAGAAGAGTGACAGCCGCTCATCTTACATCCCGGCCCTGAATAAGAAAGCGCTGGTCCCGCCGCGAAAGGTGGTACAGTTCCAGGCAGCCGATTCTCTCAAGGATAAACTGAAAAACACAGGGCAGCCATGAGAGAAAACATGACATCGGGAGATGTGATCGAACGCCTCGTGCAGCAGGCAGGCATCCGGAAAAAGCTCGCAGCGGAAGTGCTGCACGCTATACCGGAGATCATTGAAG
>CAYJNJ010000099.1:0-17231 GCA_964371595.1 uncultured Bacteroidales bacterium
TGTTATTCCCCCCTCCCTCAATCCCACCCCCATTTTGGGGGAGGGACGGGGTGGGGGTTGATTGTTGTAAAAATAGGTATTAACATACAGTTTACCTGTGAGAACTTTTTAACACGTTGTTTACAATCTTAATGCTGAGAAACAACATGATACATGTCACAGGCTGATTATTTCACTATTTCTGCCAGGAAAATCCGAGTTTTTCCAGCCCGGCCTGAACTTCGGGAGCGCTCATAAACAGATCCCAGAGCAAGCCGGTCCTGTAGTTCTCGATCATGACGATCTGCGGGCCCTGATCTATTGAAATGAAGGAATCGGCCCACCATCCTGCATGGATGTCAAAAGCATCATAAAACCCATATTCACCCCATAAATGGTCGCCAAGTAAATAATAAAAATGGCGGATGGCATTCATGGATTGCTCCGGGGTATACGGAATGGAGGAAACGGCAGCGGTCGGAGCAATGACCCCCCTGTCGTTTGTCGGTTCGGAGGCGGCATAACCAGATGGGATATCGCTGGCAGTAAGTCCCCAGCAATGTTCATTATAATTAGGGTAAGCCTTTGGATTATCAGCGCAATAAGCCCAGTTGATAAGGGAATGGTTGACATTCTGTGTCCAGTAACCGGCATATGTATCTGTCAGGCTCCGCGGATCGAGGCCAAGGAACGAGTAATGGGCGAAGAATAGCGGCCCGCCATAATCATAGCCTACAGGAAGTGTATAGCCATAAAAGGCGTCCCCGTTTATAATTCCGCCGTTGAGCGCATAGCCGGTATGGTAGGCCGCAGCGGGGATAGTAAAAGTGGTTGATGACGCCGCCATGATATAGGTGATCAGTGTTTCATTGTACCCGCGGATCTGCATATTCATATCCCATTCGTAATTCGGCGACCAGTGCCAGTAAAGCACATTCTGGCCGCCACGGGTGTACCAGTTCCATTCGATACCGTTATACAAATTGCTGATCCTGCCGATGAGCTCATTTTCAACCGTATTCTCCGGGTTGAGATACTGCCTCATAGTTAGGAGCCCCTGGGCCATATAAGCTGTTTCCACCAGGTCGCCGCCGTTGTCTTTTGAACTGAAGGGGACGACATTTCCATTGCTGCCATTAATCCAGTGCGACCAGGCGCCATGAAAGCGGTCGCAGGTTTCAAGGAAACCGATCATCTTTGTGAGCTGGCTGATGCCTTCGTCCCTGGTGATAAAACCTCTTTCGATGCCCACAATCAACGCCATAATTCCAAAACCTGAGCCGCCCGAAGTTACGATGTCGCCTGAGCCATATCGTTCACGGGCCATCCCGCTGACCGGGTGCGCATAATCATAGAAAAACCGGAATGTCTGCCTCTGGACCAGGGTGAGCAGTTCCTCGTCGGAAACAAGCGGGAATTTTAGCGTGGAATCGATCTCAGTGATAAATGAATTGCTGAATCCCTGGAATGAGCTTCCGTAAGCCGATTTAAGACTGGTAGAAATTTCAAAAGCATAGTATTTATAACCCTCCAGGTCAAATGGACAAATGAGATTGACTTTCCTGTAATCATCATCATAACTTACTTCAAAAACCGGGGTATCCGAGAGCGTAAACTGAGATGAAGCCTGGTTTGTATCGACAGGTTCCGAGAATTGCATGGACAGCATCAAGCCCTGCCTGTTGATGTTATAATAGGGAGTGGTATTTGAAAAATCGATCCCTTCAATCAATATCGAATTAAGTTCAAAATCACCGCCGGAAGTTCTGAAAATGTACTGGGTCCCTTCAAAAGTTTGTCCCTGGCTCCCTTTTAAATCTTCCGTTATAGTAATAAAGTACTTTTTAGATGTGGCAAAATTCTGCGAATGCTTCAGGAGAATAGTTTTGTTTTCTTCTGTAAAGACGAAACGGATACCCAGTGAGATGTTATTTTCATCATTAACAAAAATGCTAAGTTTAGCATAAGTGGTATCCACCGCTTCATTGAAAGAAATTTTAATATCCTGGTCCAATGGAATATTGGTAGCTTCGACGGCAGGCTGAAGCTGGGTACTTCCAACAAAACAGGAAGAAATTTCCAGCTTTCCCTTTGGTGTTTCGCTGTTCTTGTTACAGGATACCGCCAGCACTGACAGAATCATTAGCAGAAAAGCCATCGTACTGATTATATGTGATGTTACTTTTTTGGTTCTCATGGATCAGTTCTCATCTTTTTAAACATCCTTGTAAAAGAAACCACAGAGTTAACAGAGGTTACACAGAGGAAACAGAGATCGGTTTGTTTAACTAAACTCCGTGACCTATGCGTATTCCCTGTTATTTCTGTGGTTAAATAAATAATGCTATAATCTTAAAAACAGTTTATCAGATAATTTATTTCCTCCCTTCGTAAAAAGTTGTCACTTCCTCCTGCGTGATCGCCCTTTTGAACATATGGAACTCATCATACAGGCTTAAGTCGGAGTAGTGCAGCCAGTAAGTAAAGTTTGGCATACCGGAACCAAGTGTCAGTGAAGTACAGTCTGTCCAGTCAATGGGAGCAGGGATCGCTGTTTTCGGGATAAGCGGTGATAATTCACCATTTACATAGATGGTGGCCGTATCGCTGGTGATCGAAATGGCAATATGTACCCAATCTGCATCCGGGGCAACTTTCACAAATGGGTTCATCCAGACTTCAGTTGAATCGCTACCAATGTTGAGACCGATATTCTGATCGGCACCGCTGATTTCCCGGAATAGCCTCAAGCCTTTAATTCGATCAGCCAGGGCCGGATCCTGACTGGTCGGATGGCTTATGGCCAGTATACCAGCCCTGTCAGGAATGGCATTTACCTTGTACCAGAAAGCCACGCTGAATTCTTCCCCGAGCAATCCAGTGGTCGGGTATTCAAGGTATGAATCCGTCGCTCCCTGCAGGCAGAGATTGGTTTTTCCCGCGACAAACGATGGTGTCCCGGTCAAACTGGGCTCATTTTTAGAAATCAGGTCAAGATAGAAGCCATCGAATGAGAAGTACAGGACTTCGCCATCCAATGCAGTATAAGGTGGAATTGTGATCTTATGGAATGTGATGGATGTGGAAACGATTTTGTCAGTAAGATCTGTTACAATAACTTCAAGGAAATAGTCTCCGTCGAGAATTTCGCCCTGTTCCAGATCCAGGTCGAGCCTCCGGTAATCCATGAAAGAGGTTATGTTGGCAATTACAGCCTCATTCAGTTTTATCACCACCGATTTAATTTCAACATCATCTTCGGCCAGCAACTGGATAGTGATGGTGGCAACTGAATCCAGCGAATTAATAGTCTCTCCGTCTTTAGGAAAGGTAATCTCAATTTCGGGCGCTGACACGTCAGGCTTGGTGTTGACCGGAACCAGGGGATCAAGGCCTTTATCGCAGGATACGGCCATCATGATCATCAGCGAACAAGCTATAATATATTTTATGATTTTCATTTTTTTAAATTTTAGTAGTTCAACCATTCGCTATTGATCCAGGACCGGTAATTGGTCGACCTGGTTTTGAGGATAAGGAAGGAATGTTTTATCTGCAGTGAATGTCCTGCCGTCATAACTAAGCTCGCTGGTCCTTCCCAGTCTTACCATGTCATAAAAGCGGTTACCCCATTCCATTGCAAGCTCGGCGTATTTTTCATCCATAACCTGGTCGTTGGTAACGCCAGACAGTGGTGACAATCCAGCCCTAGCCCTGACAAGATTCACTGCTGCGTCGGCTGTACCGGCATTTCCTGAAGCGCCCTGGGTAAGGGCTTCGGCGTACATCAGCAGGATTTCCGCATAGCGGATGCAGGTGAAGTTTTTATTGGTACCGTAAGCAGTCCTGCCCTCAGTCAGCTGGTCAGAAGGAAGATAATGCTTTCCGCTGGCAAACATGGCGCGGGCATAATCATTGAATTTATCTCCGGACCGGGTGGTATTGGTGATCCAGTTTGGAAGTTCCGCGTAGTTAGGGTCAGTTTTGATCTCGGCAATACCCCTGTCGGTAAAAATTACACTGGTTTCCAGGCGTATGGTTTCATCCCGGTCGAGCATAAACTTGATATATTTCAGACTCGGCTCCCAGAACCCCCATCCGTCGCCGGCGCCGGTCACTGCAGGTGTCCAGCCCTGTGGGCCAAAGAAATCGAACAGATAGCCATAATTGTCGCCGGAGCCCTGTCCCAGGTCGGAATACTGCATTTCGAACAGGTTCTCATCATTCAATTTGCCTTTGATCTTGAAGAGTTCATAAAAATCCGGTTCCAGGGTGAATTTACCCGAGCTGATGATCCCACCGGTAGCATCAGCAACAGCCTGGTAATTCTTAAGCTCGAGGTTCGCCAGGGCTTTCATGGCCAGTGCCGTGTATTTCGAAACACCTCCACGGATATCGGCACGTTCGTTAGGCCTGACAGCCGGCAGTTCCGGGATAGCTTCATCCATCCAATCCGAGATCATCTGCATGATTTCATCTTTGCTGGACAGAGGTGTAGAAAGGAGCTCCGTCGGATTTGAACTTGGAGGAACCGGCAGGGCGCCCCAAACGCGGCTAAGGTGGAACAGCCACCATGATTTCAGAACTTTCGCTTCCGCAACATACTGATCGGCAAGGTCGGCATTGGCATTGGGTTTATAAAGACCGATTTGCTCTATGGCTGAATTTGCAGAGATGATATTTCCGTAATAGTTCTGCCATAATGAGTTGTACATCCAGTAATCTTTATTGTAATTATACAAGTCGGTTTCGGCAAAGTCCTGCTGGTCGCCAAGTCCCCCGGCATTTACATCATCTCCGCGGACCGAGATCAGCGGGAAATCTTCCCACTCGGTATATTGCAATTCCCAATAAGTGCCAATAAGCGGTTTGATCATATCGCTGGCGATAGTATAATCGGTACTTTCCGTGAATTTTTTATTTTCAGGCGGTTCCTCGAGGTACTTCTGGCAGCCTGTAAAACTGAACATGATCAGCAGGGCGAGAGTACTTGAAATGAGAAATTTATATGGTTTCATAATATTTTATTTTTAGAATTAGAATTTAACATTCAGGCCTACTGTATAGATGGCTGCAATAGGATATGCCTGGTCATCCCAACCGTTGGCAACTTCCGGGGTAAAGCCATTGTATTTAAACAGGGTCAGCGGACGTTCAGCTGTGAAATACACCCTGATCTCCGGGAAATTGCCTTTCACCCATTCATCATTCTTCAAGGTATAACCCACCTGGATATTCTGTATCCGGAAGAAAGAACCGTCTTCAACAAAATAATCGCTCATCTTCTGGTTCCATCCCCTGCGTAAGCCTGAGGATGAAGGATACTTATCAGAAGTGCCCTCACCATGCCAGCGATTCTCAGCGAGATCGGCATCGAGGTTTCCGTCGGCAGTCCAGATTATTTCGCCACGCTTGCGGTTGAGGACCTTATTTCCTTCCTGGCCATAAACGCTGACATTGAAATCAAAATTCATAAATCTGATACCGATGTTCCCCCCGTAGATGAAATTCGGGAAGTAAGAGCCCAGGATCACACGGTCCTCATCGTCAACTTTCCCGTCATTATTCTGGTCGACATATTTAAAATCTCCGGGAACGAGGCCGTTTTCAACGGCGACCGGATCGGCATCTATTTCAGCCTGGTTCTGGTAAACCCCGGCAACTTCACGGCCGTAGAAAGCCATAAGAGGTTCGCCTATGTATGTACGCTGAAGGAATTCAGCAGTCCCTCCGTCGATATGATCCTGTCCATAAAGATCGATAGCTTCATTCTTCAGTGTAGCCATGTTAAATCCGACATTGTAGCTGAGCTTGTCACTAATTTCATTCGACCAGTCGAGGGAAAGTTCAAAACCGGAATTACGGATCGTGCCAACAGGTTTTAACACGCTGCCGCCAACCCCTGGTATCTGTACCGGTATGGCAGCGTTTTTAGTATCACGGTTGTAGTAGTCAAACTCTGCTGCCAGTTTATTCTTGATGAACCGTGCGGTAAAGCCAATATCGGTCTCTTCAGTCATTTCCCATTTTAGTTCAGAATAGCTGTTAGAAACAACCGTTCCGGGAACTACAACACCATCTATTGTTGTTTTTTGCAAAGTAGTCGTATAAGCGCCATCACTGGCCTGGATATTGTCGTTACCCAGCTGGCCCCAGCTGGCGCGGATTTTAAGGTAATTCAGGATATCATTTTTCTTGATGAACTTCTCCTCGGTAATCACCCAGCCAGCACCGAACGTCGGGAAATATCCCCAGGTTTGCTGGTATTTGTTACTTCCGTCTGCACGCATCGTTGCATAGAAGAGATATTTGTCGTTAAAGTTATAGGCAAGCCTTCCGAAGTATGACATCCCATATTGCCTTGACCCGTCATCCGTAACTGCCGTTGCCTCAATTACTGCAGTTTGTGCAATGTACCAGGATTCTTCCATATCGACGGGGAAGTTGTTTTTGCCCTGTGCCGTAAGGTACTGGTAACCTTCGTCCTTAAAGGAAGTGCCAGCCATCACGGTGAGGTTGTGCCTGTCGAAGCTCTTGGTAAACGTAAGGACGTTATCCCAGATATAATTATTATATTCAGACTTTTTGCGGGTGATAACGGCATCAGCGTTCTGATATTTGTTTGTCAGAAACCAGGGTAAATTTATGATCCGCTGATCGATCCCGGTAAAACTATAATTGTATGTCGTTTTGAAGGTCAGAACTTTAGGGAGCAATTGAATTTCAGCATAAAAATTAGCCAGTAATTTCTTGATCTTCATACGGTCAAGATTATATTCCATCGTAGGGAACGGATTCTGTCCCTGCCTGTACCCGATCGTTTCTCCGCTGGAATATTGATCAGGATAAGCCGCTTCATTCAAAGTATCGTAGACAGGCATGATCGGAACAGCAAAATACGCCTGGTTCCAGGCCCCGTTTTGTTCAAGGTTTTTCAGTGCATTGCTGTAGATCATATTGCCGCCGATTGTTAACCAGTTGGTTGCCTTAATATCCATTTTGGTCCTGAGGTTCATTCTCTCGTAGTTATTCTCCATGTTCATGATACCATCCTGGTAAAAATAATTTGCACCGAGGGAATACCTGGCTTTTTCCGTCCCACCCGAAAAATCAAGGCTATGGTTGTGCATGGGCGCCGGACGAAGAATTTCATTGTACCAGTTGGTATTTGGTTCAGGAATGTTAGGATCTACGCGGCTTCTTCCATAACGCTGCATGGCATTCAGGATGAAGGTTTCATCTGCAGCGGAGCCTGATTCCCGCGCCATTATGGTAAACTGCTGGGAATTGGCCATTTTTACCACATTCTGGGCGACCTGGTAGCCGAAATAACCATTATAAACCACTTCCGTTTTCTGGTTATAGGCACCCGACCTTGTCTCGATCAAAACCACCCCGTTTGCTGCCCTGACACCATAAATAGCCGCAGCCGATGCATCCTTCATGACTGACATGGAGGCAATATCGGTCGGGTTTAAGAAGTCTATATTATCATAGAACATACCATCAACAACATAAAGGGGCGCTTCATTTTCCCTGCCCGGGAAAGAGCCGATACCACGGATCCTGACGGTTGGGGAACTGCCCGGGCCGCCCCCGGTTACTACTTGCATACCTGCCACTTTACCCTGTAACGATTGTAAGGGCTGAGAGGCAGGCGTCCTGGTAATATCTTCGGATTTGACTGTCGTAATGGAAGATGTCAGGTCTTTGACCCGGGTGGTGCCATACCCGACAACCACCACTTCCTGCAGGGAAGTTTTGGAAGGCACGAGCTGCACGTTGAAAAACGTCAGGCTTCCAACGGGTATTTCTACCCCCTCATACCCGATATAGGTCACAACCAGCACACTTTCCGATGAAGGGACCTTGAGGGTGAATTTTCCATCGATATCGGTAATTGAACCGATGGAAGTACCCTTGACCAATACCGATGCGCCCGGTAATGATTCACTTGTCGATCGGTCGGAAACAGAGCCGCTGATACTCTTTTCCTGCCCGAACACCGCAGTACAGCCGATAACCAGCAAAAGCAGAAACATTCGCCTGAACCAGCCAACTGCACGGTTTAATGGTAAATAGTTCATCATAATTTTATTGGTTTATTATTATTTGGCATTAGAAATGATTTCCATATAAAATTAAGCAGATTTCCCTTCACATAATACAGTTATTTCAAAAAACATATTGCGAATATTGAACTTTCTAATAGAACACGGATGACACGGATGCAACGGATTCACACGGATTATTCCCTGCAGTTGAAATTATCATTAATTTTACCCTCCCATGTGATTGTTTCTCATAAGTGGCTTTTTGTTTCACGCAGATTTGTGAGACACCCTCCCAATCAGCCGGGTCAGTCAGCACGGGTAATTCAAAACTCGAAACACAAAACTCAAAACTCAAAGATGGATAATCGCCTTTTCCTCCTCGACGCAATGGCCCTGATCTACAGGGCTTATTTCGCCCTTAATAAAAATCCCAGGATGAGCTCGAAAGGCTTGAACACCTCGGCTGTCATGGGGTTTGCCAATACTTTATATGATATCCTTAAAAATGAAAAACCTACCCACATTGGTGTGGCTTTTGATTCCTTCGCCCCTACCCTTCGGGAGGTGGAATATGCCGGGTACAAAGCGCAGCGGGAGAGGATGCCGGAAGATATTGCCACGGCCCTTCCCTACATCCGTAAGCTTCTTGAAGGTTTCCGGATTCCCATCCTCGAACTGCCTGGCTATGAAGCTGATGATATCATTGGCACCATGGCCCTTAAAGCCGAGCAAAAGGGATATACGACCTATATGGTGACTTCGGATAAAGATTTCGGCCAGTTGGTGAGCGATAAAAAGCTGATCTACCGCCCGGCGCGTATGGGCAACCAGGCCGAGATCCTCGGTGTGAAAGAAGTTTGCGACCGTTACCAGATCGAGCGGCCTGAACAGCTGATCGATATCCTGGGCCTCTGGGGCGACGCTTCGGACAATATCCCAGGAATACCGGGCATCGGTGAAAAAAGGGCGATCGAGCTGGTCGCACAGTTTGGCAGCGTTGAAAACCTCATCGCCAATAAAGATAAGCTCCAGGGAAAAATGAAGGAAAATGTCGAGGCTTTTGCCGAACAAGGCTTGTTTTCAAAAAAACTGGCTACGATCATCCTCGATGTCCCGCTGGAATTTGAAGAAGATAAGCTTCTTCTCGAAAAACCCGATGTGGCGATGCTGCGCGAACTTTTCGAAGAGCTTGAATTCAGGACATTTGCAAAGCGGGTATTCACTGATCTTTCGGTGCAGGAGCAGGGAGAAGCCTCAAGCCTTAAGCCTCAAGCCTCAAGCCTCAAGCCTCAAGCCTCAGGCGACCTTTTTAGCTCACTACCAGCAATGGAAAACGGGACTACTTCCAGTGAAGCAGGTTCGGAATCTGGCTTAAAAACCATCCTGGATACCAAACCTTCGTATCATCTTGTAGATACGAAAGATAAAATTGCATCACTGGTCGATCGCCTGAAGAAAGAAAAATTATTCTGCTTCGACACCGAAACAACCGGCCTCGATCCAAATAATTCGGAACTGGTAGGCATCTCCTTCAGCTTTAAAGCTAAAGAAGCATTTTTTGTCCTGCTTCCTGAAAATTACCACGAAAGCCTTGAAATTGTCAGGAAGTTCAAGCCTTTCTTTGCCGATGAAAGCATCTCTAAAATCGGCCAGAACATGAAATTTGACATCGCCATCCTCAAATGGTACGAGGTGGAGGTCAGAGGAAAACTTTTCGATACTATGCTGGCACACTACCTGATAGAGCCCGACATGAAGCACGGCATGGATTACCTGGCGGAGACCTATCTCAATTACACGACGGTCCATATCGACGAACTCATCGGGAAAAAAGGGAAAGACCAGCTGACCATGCGCTCTGTCGCACCCGACCGGCTGGCGGAATATGCCTGCGAAGATGCCGATATTACCTTCCAGCTATACGAAAAGTTCGATCCCATGCTGGGAAAGGGCAACCTTCGGAAGCTTTTCGAGGAGATCGAAATACCGTTGGTGCCCGTCCTGGCCGATATGGAGGCTGAAGGGGTGATGCTTGATACCGCAGCGTTGAAGGACTATTCCATACAATTAGGCAGGGAAGTGAAGGAAGTCGAACGGCAGATCTATGACCTGGCGGGCCAGGAATTCAATATTGCCTCCCCGAAACAGCTTGGCGAGATCCTTTTTGAGAAGCTGCGGATCACTGACAAACCGGCGCGTACCGCCACCAAGCAGTATTCTACCGGCGAAGATATCCTGGTGAAACTGCTTTTCCGGCACCCCATTGTCCAGCTGATCCTGGATTACCGTTCCCTGACCAAGCTGACATCAACTTATGTCGATGTTTTGCCAAGGCTGATCAGTCCGCGCGACAAGCGGATCCACACTTCATACAACCAGGCTGTTGCCGCAACGGGCCGGCTGAGTTCCAACAATCCCAACCTGCAGAACATCCCAATCCGCACCGAACGGGGCCGTGAGATCCGCAAAGCCTTTGTGCCGCGCAACAATGAGTATATCCTGGTCTCAGCCGATTACTCCCAGATCGAGCTTCGCATCATCGCCCATATGAGCGGTGACCCGAATATGATCGAAGCCTTCAGGCAGGGTATCGATATTCATGCGGCAACCGCCTCTAAAGTTTACGGCCTGCCGGTAACGGATGTGACCCCCGAGATGCGCCGCAACGCCAAAGCGGTCAACTTCGGGATCATTTACGGGCAGTCGGCTTTCGGGCTTTCAGAGAGGCTGAATATTCCCCGCCGTGAAGCCGCCGCCATCATCGACGCTTACTTCAGCCAGTATTCCGGCATCAGGGGCTATATGGACCGTACGATTGCCTTTGCGAAGGAAAACGGCTTTGTGGAGACCATCCTCGGCCGCCGCCGCTACCTGCGTGATATCAATTCCAACAATGCCGTGGTCCGTGGCTTTGCCGAGCGCAACGCCATCAACGCGCCGATCCAGGGATCTTCCGCCGATATGATCAAGATCGCGATGATCAATATCCATAACGATCTCAATAAGCTGAAGATCCGCAGCAAGATGATCCTGCAGGTCCATGACGAACTTGTATTCGATGTCCACAGATCGGAGATTGAAATTGTCAAGCCAATCATTTACGAAAGGATGAAGAATGCCCTTCCGCTGAGTGTCCCGGTGGAGGTTGAACTGGATTCGGGGGAGAATTGGCTGGAAGCTCACTGAGAGCGGGGAAGCTGGGGAGCGGGGAAGCAGGGAAGTCCCGTTAGGGACGACAGTATGGTAGCGGGGAAGCGGGGATGCGGGGAAGCGGGGAAGCTTGAATTGTTTTAACCTGAAATTAATGATTGCCTGAAATAATAAATCTTTGCACTCAAGTTCTTAAAATTAATCAGCAGATTTTCCATTTCATCCTGTTCAATAAGCCGGAACTCTTTCAGAATAATAATAATATTCGCACATTCAAAAAGTGACCGCCGGGAAATATTAAGGAAATTTGCAAAATCCTTCTTTGTGGCAGATCCGGAACCTTCAGCAATATTGCAGGAAATACTTAAAGAGGCCCTTGCTAATTGGTCAGCAAAAGAGTAATACTTTTCCTTTCTAAGGTTTTCAACTATACTAAAACAGTCCTTGGAAATAGATACTGACTCCCGCCAAATTTCTAATTTTTGAAATCTGAAATCCATAGTTTTTATTTGTTTATCCGGAAAAATCAAAAAAATACCCGGTCAACTAAAAAAATATTTTTACTATTTCAATCCTCCCCGCTTCCACGCTACCATACTGTCGTCCCTGACAGACTCCCCGCTTCCCTGCCTCCCCGCCTCCCTGCAATCATTTTTTTATTAAATTTGAATTTCCAATTAAACGATTATGAACCTGAAAACCGACCCTCGCATAGTCATGACCCTTGACGCCGGCGGGACCAATTTCGTATTTAACGCTGTCCGCGGCGGGGACGAAATGTTTGAGCCCTTCCGGATCAAGTCCAAAGGAGATACGCTGGATGAGGTGCTGACCAAAATTATCACGGGATTTACCAGTGTCAAGGATGCGCTGGATGAAAAGCCTTCAGCCATCAGTTTCTGTTTTCCCGGCCCGGCCGACTATCCGCGCGGTATCATCGGCGACCTGGAAAACCTGCCTACATTCCGCGGTGGAGTGGCTTTGAAAGACATGCTGGAGGAAAAATTCAAAGTACCGGTTTACATTAATAACGATGGCGATCTTTTTGCTTTTGGTGAAGCAATCGGCGGCATCCTGCCGGAAATCAACGCAATGCTGGAAGCTGCGGGGAACCCGAAGCGATACCATAACCTGTTCGGCGTGACCTTCGGCACCGGTTTCGGGGGCGGGATAGTGAGCAACGGGCAGCTTTTTATCGGTGATAACTCTGCCGGCGGCGAGGTCAACCGTATGCGTAACAGGCTATATCCCACCACCAGTGCTGAAGACAGTACTGCAATCCGTGGCGTCCGCCGCGTGTATGCGCGCGAAGCCGGGATCCCCTTTGATGAATCCCCGAACCCGAAGGAGATACAGGATATCATCCTCGGAACCGCGTCCGGCAATAAAAAAGCCGCCCTCAAGGCCTGGGAAGAAATGGCCGTGGTGGCTGGCGATACCCTGGCGAACGCAATTACGCTGATAGATGGGATTATCGTGATCGGCGGCGGACTTTCGGGCGCTTACGATGTCTTTTTGCAGAAACTGGTGGATGAAATGAATGCCGCTTTCCGCTCACTCGACGGGCATGATGTGCCACGGCTGGAAATTTCGGTCATGAACCTCGAAAACCCGGCCGAACTGGCTAAATTCCTGGAAAACGAATCGATAGAGATAAAAGTGCCGTTTAGCAACCGGGTAGTTAATTACGACCCTTCACGTTATATCGGGGTTGGCGTTTCCCGCCTGGGAACTTCCAAAGCGGTGTCTGTCGGCGCTTACGCATATGCCCTGGCTGAACTTGAGAAATTGTTAAATTGATAAACTGATAAATTGTTCAATTGTTCAATTGTTCAATTGTTCAATTGTTAAATTGTTAAACTGTTGAAGCTTTTCTAATTCAGCCACTAGAACACCAAAACACAAAATAACACAAAAATATTTCTTTAATTTTTTAGTGAATTTTAGTGCATTTGTGTTTTTGTGGCAGGATAGCAATTTAACAATTGAACAATTGAACAATTGAACAATTGAACAATTTAACAATTCAGCCCTTCGTTTGTTATAAACACTACACTATAAATCAACTATTTATGAAACTTTACAGCATCGAGACCGGTAACCTCAAATTAGATGGCGGTGCCATGTTCGGCGTGGTGCCGAAGGTCCTCTGGTCGAAAGTATACCCGGCCGATGAAAACAACCTCTGCAACTGGGCTATGCGTTGCCTTCTTGTAGTCGATGGCGAGCGTAAGATCCTGATAGATAACGGCATCGGAGACAAGCAGGACTGGAATTTTCTTCGCCATTACTACCTTAATGGTGAGGATACCCTCGAGAAATCACTGGCGAAAGCCGGCTATGCGAAAGAAGAAATTACCGATGTGATCCTTACCCACCTCCACTTCGACCATTGCGGCGGCAGCGTGGAATGGAACCATGAGCGGACCGGGTACAAGCTGGCTTTCCCGAATGCGACATACTGGGTAAGCAAGCAGCAATACGACTGGGCCGTAGAGCCAAACCACCGCGAATCGGCATCCTATCTTAAAGAAAACATACTTCCCATCGAAGAGAGCGGGCATCTTAAGCTTATTGAAGATGAAGGGGAAATCCTTCCCAATATCACCATAAAACTTTATCACGGGCATACGGAAGGACAGGCCATCCCTCATATCAATTTCAATGGTAAAACGGTAGTGTTCGCGGCTGATCTCCTGCCATCAACTGCCCATGTCCCGATGCCCTGGATTATGGGCTACGACACACGGCCGCTGATCACGCTTGACGATAAGGAAAGGTTTTATAAAGACGCCGTGGAGAATGAGTATATCATCTTCTTAGAGCATGATTTGTACAATGAATGTTGTAGTATTCACATGACTGAAAAAGGCGTGAAGGTTAAAGCAGCTTTTAAACTGGAAACTATCCTGGGTTAAGTTTCGCAGAGTTACGCAAAGGTTTCGCAGAGTTACGCAGAAAAAAAACCTGTCAGCGTCACCAGACCTGACAGGTTTATAGTTTAAAAGAGTTCCCGAACTTAACACTTAACCCTAAACACTTAGGACTATTCCTCTTCCTTCTCCTTCTCTTCGTATTCCTTCAGCAGTTTATCCTGGATATCGGCCGGTACCGGGGCATACTCATTGAATTTCATGGTATAGCTGGCGCGGCCGCTGGTCAGTGAGCTGAGTGCTGTTGAATAGCGGTTGAGTTCTGCGAGGGGGACGCGGGCCTTGATCGTGCCTCCGTCCATTCCCATAATGATTGCGCGGCGACCCTGCAGGTCGGTCATAACACCACCCATTTTATCGGCCGGAACGAAAATTTCAACGTCATAGATCGGCTCGAGGATTTTCGGGCTGGCTTCCTTGAAAGCCATGCTGAACGCGGTACGGCCGGCAAGCTTGAAGGAGATTTCATTGGAGTCGACCGGGTGCATCTTGCCGTCATAAACGTAAACGCGGATGTCGCGGGCATATGAGCCGGTAAGTGGCCCCTGCTCCATCTTTTCCAGGATACCTTTCATGATAGCCGGGATAAATCGGGCGTCAATAGAACCACCGACGATACAGTTGTACAACACGAGCTTTCCGCCCCATTCCATCGGGATCTCATCCTTGCCCCTGACAGACACGGTAATTTCCGATTCGCCCTTTGATATGGAGAGCGGTGTAACCGAGGATTGCCTCATGGTCTGTTTCAGTTTGAAACCGGTTGCATCCGGCTTTCCTTCTTCGTGCGGTTCAATGACCAGGTGCACCTCACCGAACTGGCCGGCGCCGCCCGACTGCTTCTTGTGCTGGTAGGTAGCCTGGGCAACCCGTGTAATGGTTTCGCGGTAAGGGATGCGCGGCGGCAGGTAGTTCACCTGGATCTTGATGTTATTCTCAAGATGCCATTTGGCGATGTTCAGGTGTAATTCACCCTGGCCTTCCACGATCAGCTGGCGTAATTCTTTCTTATATCCTGAAACGATCGTCTGGTCCATCTTATGGAGCTCGTTCAGCGCCATGCCCAGCTTTTCATCATCTGCCTGGTTGACTGCCTTCACCGCTACCCTGAATTTGGAATCCGGGTACTCGATCGGGGCGATCTGCTCATCGGCAAACTTCGGTGCATTAAGCGTCTGGTTAGTATGGGTATTTTTTAGTTTGATGGTAGCGCCCAGATCACCGGCAACCATCTTGTCGACTTTCTCACGGTTTTTTCCGGCGAAGAGGAAAATCTGGGAAAGCCTTTCTTTTGTGGCGTTGGTTCCGTTAATCAAATCTTCGGCTTCATGGATCTCTCCCCTGTAAACCTTGAAGAAGCTGACTTCCCCGAGATGCTGTTCAATGGTGGTCTTGAATACGAAAGCCATTGCAGGTTCTGTCGTGAGGCATTTAACTTCCTTGCCCGAAACCGTTTTTACCGGGGGCATTTCGTTCGGGGCTGAAACATTGTTGATCACAAATTCCAGGAGCCGGCCGACGCCCATATTCTGCTTGGCATTGACGCAAAGCACCGGGAACATGCCCCTGTTGCGCAATCCCAGGCGAAGTCCCTTGGAGATTTCTTCCTCAGAAAGGGTCCCTTTTTCAAAGAAGGATTCCATCAGGGATTCGTCGTTGGCAGCCAGGTCTTCGATCAGCTTGGCCTGCAGTTCTTCTGCCTTTCCTTGTTCACTGGCGGGAATATCGAGGATTTCAGGCTTTCCGCCTGCTTCGGGATATTTTAGCATCTTCATTTTCAGCAGGTCGATGATGGAATTGAACCCATGACCGGTTGAAAGAGGGTATTGCACAACCATCACAGCGCCGCTGAAGGCCTGTTTGAGCTGGTTAACCGTATCGTCGAAATTGGAGTTGTCGTGTTCCAGGTGGTTGATGGCGAAGATCACCGGCATGTTCACTTTGGCACACTGGCGCCAGGTGGTTTCCGTTCCGGGTTCCACGCCGTTCTGGGCGCTGACGACGGAAACGGTGGCATCGACCACTTTTAATGCAGATATTACTTCACCGACGAAATCATCGAATCCCGGAGTATCGATAATATTGATCTTGTGATTGTTGTAGATTGAGTAGAGGACGGAAGAATAAACTGAGTTCTGACGCTCCATCTCGATGTCGCGATAGTCGGACACCGTGTTTTTGTCTTCGATCGTTCCTCTGCGGTTGATGACGCCACCTTCGAAGAGCATGTCTTCAGCCAGGGTGGTTTTGCCGGTTTTTGCACCGCCGATCAACGCAATGTTCCTGATCTCGTTGGTTTGAAATACCTTCATTTTTAGAAAATTATGATTGATTAAACGTTAGCTTCCAATAGAGGGACGCAAAAGTAGAAAAATTTAGGAACTTTCAAAAGGGCGAGGAGAAAAAAGTTGGACAGTTGGACAGTTGGACAGTTGGACAGTTGGACAGAAAAAATAACTCCGCAGGAATTTAATTTGAATAGCCCCGGGATTTATCCCGGGGATGGCGAGCGATTTCCACAAAGGCTCCCCTCCCTTCGATAATGCATCTCATTGCAAATCAATTTCACAGGGAGGGGCCGGGGGAGGGTGGAATAATTACGCGATTGTCAATTGTCAACTTTCGAATTTCGATGTGAATTTTCGATTTGAATTTTCGATTTCGACTAATGACTAATGACTAAAGACTATACTCCCCTGATCATCTCTTTGACAACCTTCCAGGCACTCTCATCCAGCTTCGGTCCAATGACCTCGATGACTTTACCGGCCAGTATCGCCCCTATGTTTCCGCACTTCACGAGATCATACCCCTGGGCTAATCCGTAAAGGAAGCCCGAAGCATAAAGATCCCCTGCACCTGTTGTGTCAATACTTTGCACCGGGATGACACCAATCTTAATCTGACGACTGACGACTCCCGACTGACGACTCCCGACTGAAGACTGACGACTAAAGACTGAAGACTGATGACCGCCGACCAGCGACCCCTCCTTCCCCACTTTCACCACGGCAATCTCACACAGTCTCGACAGCCTGCCCAGCGCTTCAGCCGGTTCTTTCCCGGTAAGGCTGCGGGCTTCATCTTCATTGGCGAAGACGATGGCGACATATTC
>CAYJNJ010000100.1:0-15822 GCA_964371595.1 uncultured Bacteroidales bacterium
AGCTCAGCCTTATCTGACAGTGAAAAATTTTTCACCCTGTTCCAGGAATCCTGACCTGACAGTGCTGCGCATTTGACAATTTCTGCAAATCCTGACCGTAAGTGTGCCTCGGGCAGGGTTTCCAAAAATTGAGGCATGATAAAAACCGCTACAGGGTCATAAAACGTGCCCGCCTGGTTTTTAAATCCATCAATATTAATTCCGGTCTTCCCTCCTATCCCGGCATCCACCTGGCCTATCAGGGTAGTAGGAATATTAATATATTTCATTCCACGGTTAAAAGTGGCCGCTGCAAATCCGCCAATATCTGAAACTACCCCTCCGCCCAGGTTAAGCAGCAAAGAATTCCGCGATGCACCTTCAGCCATCAGCCATTTCCAGATCTTCTCCAGTTGCTTTACTCCTTTATTATCCTCACCGGCAGGCAAGGTATAAACCGGCATCCTGTTCAGGCCGGGAATATTTGCAAGCATAACAGGGTAACAAAATTTCAGGGTATTATCATCAACCAGGATATACAGGTCATTTCGCCCTATAAACGGGCCAATGATATCATAGGCAATATTCCACAGGCCAGTACCAATATAAACCGGGTATGGCAACTCTTCATCGATATGATAATTATCCCGGTTCACGGTTAAGGCAATTGTTTGACTTAGGGTTCAGGCACTGAATGCAGCAAGGAGGAGGTTTATATCCTGGAAGGGCAGGTTGAACATATCGCTGATCGTTTTACTGGTCAGGATCCCCTTGAAGACATAAACACCTTTAATGATCCCGCGATCATCCCTGATATAATTATCTATTCCGCCGGTTTCACCGATACTGAGTAAGACCGGGGTAAAGAAATTGCTCAGGGCATAGGAGGCAGTATGGGGGACCTGGGAAGCGATATTAGGTACACAATAATGGATCACATCATATTTCTTGAAGACGGGATTCTGATGGGTGGTTATCCGGGAGGTTTCCACACAGCCCCCCTGGTCGATGCTAACGTCGATGATAACCGAGCCCGGCTTCATATCTTTCACCATGTCTTCGGTAACGATGACCGGTGTATGCCCGCGGAGGCTGTGAATGGCGCCAATGACGATATCGGCGGTCTGCAAAGCTTTTGTCAGCACCTTTGGCTGGATGATCGAGGTAAAGATCCGGTTCTGGATGTTCACCTGCAGCCGGCGCAAGCGGTATATCGAATCATCGAAGACTTTCACGGTGGCACCCATCCCCAGGGCAACCCTGGCAGCATTTTCAGCTACTGTACCGGCCCCGATAATGACCACCTCGGTCGGGCTGATACCGGAAAACCCGCCCAGCATGTTGCCTTTCCCGTAATCCGGGTCGCTGAGGTACCGCGCGGCGATCATGATAGAAGCATTTCCGACAATCTCGCTGATAGTGCGTCTCACCGGGAATGATCCGAACTGGTCCTGGATATTTTCGTGGGCAATGGCCGTGATCTTCTTGCGGATAAGGCCTTTGAAATAACCTGCCTCCCGGTTGCTGAGATGCAGGGCCGAAAGGATGACCTGCTTTTCCTTCATCAGCTCGATCTCGTCTTCAGTCGGAGGCGCAACCTTAAGGATAATATCCGACTGGTAGACCTCTTTATTGCTGAAAACGATTTGCCCACCGGCTTCGCTGTATTCATGGTCGTGGAAACGTGAGCCCGAACCGGCATTGGTCTCGACAAAAACCGTATGGCCGTTCTGCACCAGGAGGTTGACGGCTTCCGGCACCAGGCCGACACGGCGTTCCTGGTGCGTGATCTCACGAGGGATCCCGATAACCAGGCTGCTCTTCTGGCGCTGTATTTCAAGCATATCTTCCTGGGGCATCAGGCCTTCGGAATGTGAAAATTTAATATAATTTTTCTTGCTCTGATCCATTACGGGACGGAATTGGATTTACCTGTGCATTATTAATGTCGATATCATCCTTACATTATCATTACTTCCCTTACCGACAGAAATATATACGTAAGAATCCGGCAAAAGTTCTTCGATCTTCTCAGGCCATTCGATAAAACAATAATTATCGCTGCAGAGATATTCTTCAAACCCGATATCCAGCGCCTCAACCGGCTTTTTTATCCGGTAAAAGTCGAAGTGGTAAACGAGGTCAATGCCAGCGGCGTCATACTCATTAATGATGGCGAAGGTCGGGCTGGTAACGTCCTGATCAACTCCCAGCGAAATGCACAAAGCCTTGATCAGAGTTGTCTTTCCTGCACCCATCTCACCATAAAAAGCGAACACCCGCTCATCAGGGTATTCGCCAAGAATGGCCTTTGCAACGGAAGGCAGGTCTTCTAACGTACAATTGGGGTAGACATGGTCTTTCATAAATAAAATGCCTATGTCAAAGATACGACAAAAAAGGTGCGATTTTGCGAGAAACGGCTATCCCATTACTTTGCCCGCAGGTACGCTATCGGCACCATCATTTCTTCGATGGATATTCCGCCGTGCTGGAAAGTGTTCTTGTAGTAATTCACGTAATAATTGTAGTTATTCGGGTAGGCGAAGAAGTCATTCTTGCGGCAGAATACGTAAGTTGAACTTACATTGGTCTTAGGGAGAAATGCATCCTGTGGATTTTTCACTTCAAATACTTCCCTTGGATTGTAGTTCAGGCTCCTCCCCGACTTGTAGCGGAGATTGGTCGTGGTATTACGGTCACCGATGATTTTCACCGGGTCCTGCGACCTGACTGAACCGTGATCTGTGGTAATGACAACATTTATCTTCTTCTCCGACAGGTACTTGAGGATGTCGATAAGCGGCGAATTATTAAACCAGGATACCATTAAAGAACGGTAGGCCTTTTCATCATCTGCCAGTTCACGGATGATTTCCATCTCCGTCCGGGCATGTGAAAGCATATCGACAAAATTATATACGATCACGGATAACTTGTTATTCAGCATATTAGGCAGCGTTTCCACCAGTTTTCTTCCCGCAGTCAGGTTCAGAATTTTGTTGTAGCTGTATTTAATATCTTTCCCATAGCGCTTAAGCTGTTCCCCAAGCAACTCCCCTTCGAACTGGTTTTTCGATCCTTCTGCTTCTTCAGCCACCCAGTATTTCGGGTATTTCCTCTCAATCTCAAGGGGCATCAGTCCGGCAAAAATAGCATTACGGGCATATTGCGTCGTCGTTGGCAATATGCTGAAATAGATTTCCTCTTTATCAATCCTGTAAAATTCTTCCAAAATCGGCTGAATAGCCTTCCACTGGTCATAGCGGAGATTATCAATAAGGATTACAAACAGGGATTCGTTTGAATCCATTAACGGGAAAATCTTCTCTTTAAAAAGATTTGGCGACATCACAGGATGATTTTTATTCCTGCCGTTCAACCAATCCAGGTAATTATTTTCGACATACCGTGAAAAAACCTGGTTGGCTTCACTTTTCTGCATTTTGAGCACTTCCTGCATGCCTTCGTCATTCGATTTTTCCAGCTCAAGTTCCCAGCGGGTAAGGTTCTGGAAAATATCCACCCAGGCCTTATGATCAGGATTGTTCGAAATGTCCATGGTGATGTTCCTGAACTCCTGCTGGTAAGATGATGTGGTCTTTTCGCTGACCAGCTTTTTGTTTTCAAGGTTTTTCTTCAGGCTCAGCAGGATCTGGTTCGGCTTTACCGGTTTGATCAGGAAATCAGCGATATTGGAGCCAATGGCATCTTCCATGATCGATTCTTCTTCGCTTTTTGTGATCATCACAACCGGCAGGTTCGGGTATTTTCCTTTTATCCGTTCCAGTGTTTCAATACCTGTCAGTCCGGGCATGTTTTCGTCCAGGAAAATGATATCGTACTGCTGTTTCATGATCATCTCAAAACCGTCTTCACCGTTGTTCGAAGTGTCAACATCGTACCCTTTCTGTTCAAGAAAAATGATATGCGGCTTCAGGATTTCAATTTCGTCATCAACCCAGAGAATCTTGATCTTATCCATTTATTCGAATTAAGTTTCGTGAAAAAATTATATTTGTACTATTGAAATGAAAATAAACCGGTTTTATTGTATCATGGGATTAATATTCTATTCAATTTCAACGGAATGCCCGGATACACAAAGATAATTCTTCATGCCTGAAAAACCAAGCGCCGATAAGCGAAAGATGTTCAACGACCCTGTCTACGGGTTTATTACCATTCCTTCCGAAACGGCTTTCAGGATAATTGAGCATCCTTATTTCCAGCGGTTACGGAGGATTAAGCAGCTTGGCCTGACGCACCTGGTTTTTCCGGGGGGCCACCATACCCGTTTCCAGCATTCCCTGGGTGCCATGCACCTGATGACCGAAGCCATAGAATCATTACGGGAAAAAGGGAACTACATCTCGAAAGCGGAAGCAGCAGCGGCGGAAATAGCCATCCTGCTGCATGATTCCGGGCACGGCCCCTATTCACATGCCCTGGAGAATTCAATTGTCAGCGGGATCAACCACGAAGAAATTTCCCTGCTTTTCATGCAAAGGCTGAATAAGATGTATAAAGGGAAGCTCGAGCTGGCCATTGAGATCTTCCGGAACACCTATTATAAAGAATTCCTGCATTCCCTGGTATCCGGCCAGCTTGATGTCGACCGGCTGGATTATCTAAAGCGCGACAGTTTTTTCTGCGGGGTTGCGGAAGGCATTGTAAGCAACGAGAGAATTATAAAAACCCTGAACATTATCGGCGACCATGTTGGAATCGATGTCAAAGGGCTTTACTCTGTAGAGAAATTCATTCTTGCCCGCCGCCTTATGTACTGGCAGGTCTATCTTCATAAAACGGTATTATCCGCCGAAGCCCTGCTGATCAGGATTTTACGCAGGGCCAGGTACCTGAGCCGGAACGGGGAACACCTCTTTGCCACCCCCTCGTTCGCCTTTTTCCTTGAAAATGAGATCGGAAGGGAAGCCTTTTTCAATGACCCGGAAATCCTGGAACAATTTTCCCGGATAGATGATTTCGACATTTTCACAGCCATTAAAACCTGGACCGGACATGGCGATTTTATCCTATCGACATTGAGTACCTGGTTGGTAAACAGGGAATTGTACCGGGTTGAAATGCAGTCCGAACCATTTTCAACAGAGTACATCGGGGATTTAAAGGATGCCCTATGTAAAAACATGCCGGTCAGTGAAGCTGATATTGATTATTTTGTTTTCCAGGATATTACATCGAATTATTCTTATGATCCTTTCGACAACAGGATCAATGTCCTGTTAAAAAACGGGGATGTCGTGGATCTTGCCGAAGCATCCAGCCTTTTCAACCTGACGATCCTTACCGAGCCCGATGTGAAATACCTGGTCGGATACCCGAAAAAAATTACAAATGTTAAAAAGTGAATAAAAACCTTCTTTCCCGGTTACATAAATTTCATACATTTGCTGCGCTAATAAGTTTATTTTCATACAAATCCGCCAAGCATGGAGTTCTCAGCCAGCCAGATAGCTGCAGTCCTTGAAGGGTCAGTTGATGGTAACCCGGAAGTCAGGATAAGCCGGCTATCAAAAATCGAAGAAGGTGAACCCGGGACATTATCCTTTCTTGCCAATCCAAAGTACACACCCTTTATTTACACTACAAAGGCTTCTATTGTTATTGTCAGCAGGGATTTTATCCCGGATCAGCCCATCCAGTCAACCCTGATCAGGGTGGATGATGCTTACACTGCCTTTGCAAAGCTCCTTGAATTATATAACCAGATCAAAAATGAAAAGAAGGGGATTTCTTCCCTGGCATTTATTTCAAAAACTGCCGTTATCGGTAAAGATGCGTATGTCGGGGAATTTGCATTCGTGGGTGAGAATGTAGTTGTTGGTGACCATTCCAGGATATTCCCACAGGTATTCCTGGGCGACAATGTGAAAATCGGGGAAAACAGCACGCTTTTCGCCGGCGTGGTTATCTATTCCGACAATATCATCGGCAACCATTGCACAATTCATGGCGGTGTTGTCATCGGCGCCGACGGATTCGGATTTGCTCCCCAGCAGGACAAGAACTATAAAAAAGTGGCCCAGATCGGGAATGTAATTATAGAGGATGATGTTGAAATCGGCTCCAATACCACGATCGACAGGGCGACGCTCGGCTCTACCATCATCAGGAAGGGCGCAAAGCTCGACAACCTGATCCAGATCGCGCATAATTGTGAAATCGGCGAAAACACGGTGATCGCTGCACAAACCGGTATCTCGGGATCCACCAAGATCGGTAGGAATTGTATGATCGCCGGGCAGGTCGGTTTTGTCGGGCACCTCATTATCGGTGATGATGTGAAGGTTGGGGCCCAATCAGGCATTTCGGGAAATCTTAAGGACGGCAGCATCGTCATGGGTTCTCCGGCCATAGAAATTGCCAATCATAGAAGGTCACTCGTTCATTTCAAAAATTTACCGGAAATCGTCAAAAGACTGGATCAATTGGAAAAGCGACTGAACCAATCCTGATCCCATATCCATTAAGACTGATTATTTGTATCTTTGCCGGCTATATGCTAGACAACCAAAAAACAATTAAAAGACCTCACAGCGTTACAGGCGTAGGTTTACACACTGGCAGGGAAGTAACCCTGACTTTTCGTCCGGCTCCCATTAATTATGGAAAAAGGTTCGTCCGCATTGACATTGAGGGAAAACCGGAAATAAAAGCCCTTGTTGAAAACGTGGTGGATACTGCACGGGGAACAAGTCTTGCAGAAAACGGGGCCAAAGTGCAAACGGTTGAACATGTTCTTGCTGCTGTGGCCGGTCTTGGGATCGATAATCTGATTATTGAACTTGACCAGGCTGAAACCCCGATCATGGACGGCAGTTCGCGTTACTTTATCGAAGCGCTGGACCATTGCGGGATACAGGAACAACCTGCTTTGCGTGAATACCTGGAACTTCGCACACCGGTGTTCTATGAAGAACCTGAACATAAGATCGAAATGGTCGCTATGCCTTATCCAAGGTTCAAAGTGACCACCATGATCAATTTCGAAACTAAAGTGCTGGGTGCACAATATGCCATTATGGAAAACCTGGAAGATTTCCGCAATGAAATCTCCATGTGCCGCACCTTCGTCTTTCTTCATGAACTAGAATATTTGCTGAGTAACGAACTTATCCGGGGCGGCGACCTGAATAATGCCATAGTATTTGTCAACAGGCCCGTAAACCAGGAAGAACTCAACAGGCTGGCCAAGCTTTTCAATAAGCCATCGGTCAAAGTGCTTAATGAAGGTATCCTTAATAATCTGGAGCTCCATTTTGAAAACGAACCCGCCAGGCACAAGCTGCTTGATGTTGTCGGTGATTTATCCCTGTTGGGAAAACCGATTAAAGCACACATAATAGCCCGCCGCCCGGGTCATACCGCAAATGCCGCATTTGCAAAACTGATCAGACACCAACTTTTAAAAGACCATAAAATGAGCCACGCGCCATTATACGATCCAAACAAACCTCCGGTCCTGGATATCAACCAGATCAAAAGCATCCTGCCCCACCGTCCACCCTTCCTTCTCATCGATAAAATCATCGAAATGACGGAAACCAGGGTTGTCGGCGTGAAAAATGTTACAATGAATGAGCCTTTCTTTGAAGGCCATTTCCCTGATGAACCTGTGATGCCGGGTGTACTCCAGGTGGAAGCTATGGCCCAGGCTGGCGGGGTACTGGTACTCAGTACAGTACCTAATCCGCAGGACTACACCACCTTATTCCTTAAAATAGACCAGGTGAAATTCAGGCAGAAGGTCGTTCCGGGAGATACCCTGATCTTCGACCTTAAACTCGCCGGCCCGGTCAGGAGAGGTATATGTCATATGGAAGGAGTGGCCTATGTCGGGAATAAAATAGTGATGGAAGCTGTACTTATGGCCTCAATAGTGGAAAAAGGAACCAATAATTTTGCAAATCCAAAGAAATGATTCAACCGTTAGCATATGTTCACCCACAGGCAAAAGTTGCCAATAATGTGATCATCGACCCCTTTGTTACCATTGAAAAAAACGTAGAAATCGGAGAAGGCAGCTGGATCGGCCACCATGCAACGATCATGGAAGGAGCAAGGATCGGCAGGAATTGCAGGATATTTCCAGGCGCAGTCATTTCCGCCATTCCACAGGACCTTAAATTCGACGGGGAAGAAACAACAGTCCATATCGGCGACAATACCACGATCCGGGAGTTTGTCACGGTGAACCGCGGGACCAGGGCCAGCTACAAAACCGTTATCGGCAAGAACTGCCTGCTGATGGCTTATGTTCATGTTGCCCACGACTGTGTGATCGGCGACCATGTGATCCTGGCCAACGCTGCGACACTTGCCGGCCATATTGAGATCGACGATTATGCCATCGTTGGCGGATTGGCCGCGGTGCACCAGTTTGTAAAGATCGGGGCCCATTCTATGATCTCCGGCGGGGGCATGGCCAGGAAAGATATTCCACCTTATACCAAAGCAGCCCGCGAGCCTTTGTCGTATGTTGGCGTAAATTCAATCGGATTGCGCCGCAGGGGCTTTTCCAACGAGCAGATCAACCAGATCCAGGAGATCTACCGTATTATTTACCGTAAAAATTATAATGTCTCCCAGGCGGTGAACATCATCGAAGCCGATGTGCCCGCAACTCCGGAGCGGGATGAGATCCTTCAGTTCATCGCCGGTTCTGCAAGGGGAATTATGAAGGGATACACGAGTTTGAACGGGAATAAGGAGTAAAAGAGTCTTTAGTCTTAAGTCTTAAGTCTTCAGTAATTATTGTTAATTACTCAGTATAATAAAAGACTAATGACTAAAGACTAATGACTAAAGACTGAAGACTGACGACTTAAAATCCCCCGTGAATCATCTGCATAGCCCAGAAACAGAGTGCACCTACTATAGCAGAGGCGGGAATAGTTAAAACCCAGGCCATCACAATTCTCATTGCAATTTTCCATTTTATTCCTGCCAGGTTAGTTGTTGCACCAACGCCGATGATTGATCCGGCGATGGTATGGGTGGTGGAAATCGGAATGCCCATCCTTGTAGCCATGAATATGGTGAATGCACCTGCGGTTTCAGCACAGAAACCATGGACCGGTTTAAGCTTGGTAAGTTTCATTCCCATTGTTTTCACAATTCTCCAGCCACCTAATGCTGTCCCTATCGCCATGGCCAGGTGGCAGGATAAAATGATCCATAGAGTGTCCCAGCTTGTGAGCGATAGTTGCTTATCTGCATCAAACATTCCGGCTGCCACAAGAAGCGCAACTATAACCCCCATGGTTTTCTGGGCATCATTTCCGCCATGTCCTAATGAGTACATGGCAGCCGAGATAAACTGTCCTTTACGGAATATAAAATCAACCTTTGCAGGCCGCCATTTCCTGAAAATCCAGTAAACTGCAATCATTAGTCCAAATGCTGCCACCAAACCGATTAAAGGGGCCAAAGGAATAAAAGTTGCGGTCTGGATGATCTTCTCCCACCGGATTATTTCGGCTCCTTTGTAAGCCAGGCCCGCGCCGGTCAGACCCCCGATCAAAGCATGGGACGAACTTGTCGGCAGGCCGTATAACCATGTTACAAGGTCCCATACAATTGCTCCGAGCAAACCCGCGAAAACGATATAAAGGAATGCCGAATCTGCAGAATCGATAATGACTATTTTGGAGATTGTATTTGCCACTTTCGGTGCAAATACAAACATTGCAATAAAATTAAAAAAGGCTGCCCAGATCACAGCCAGTTTAGGGGATAAAACCCTGGTGGAAACGATGGTTGCTATTGAATTGGCAGCGTCATGAAATCCATTAATAACATCAAAAATAAGCGCGACTGCGACAATTACTATAACGGTAATCAACAATGGATCCATCAATTAAGCTTATTAGGAGTGTTCGATTAAAATACTTTCAATTGTAGAAGCGATTGCCTCACAACGGTCAACTGCTTTCTCAAGTCTTTCAAAAATCTCCTTCCATTTAATAAGAAGAAGCACATCTCCTTCCTTAAATAACCGGGAAACCGCACCGCGAAGAATTTCATCAGCCTGGTTCTCAAGGTCATGTACCCTTTTACAGCTATCAAGCATTTGCTCTTTATGCTTAAATTTCCTCATATCCCTGATCGCAATGGTAAGCTCCTCAATGCAACTCTGGATAATTGTAGCAAATTCCACTACCTCGTACCGGATTTCCACCACATCGTATGTCGACATCCTGAAAGCGGCTGCATTCATCTGATCTGCAAGATCATCCAATCTTTTTACGAGCGTAAAAATGTCATTACGCTCAATCGGTGTGATAAAGGTATCGTGCAGTAAGTCGGTACAGCTCCTGGAAAGTTTGTCGGCGCGACGTTCCAGTTCTTTAATCTGTTTCGAAATTTCGAGACGGCCACCCTCATTGTTCACCATTGTAAGAAACAGGATACTTATCTGTTTATCAATGGATATGAGCTGGTCAAAATAATCAAAGAATGCATATTCTTTGGGTAAAATTCCTCTGAACATATCTTAATATTTGGTTTGGCTAATGTAATGAGCAATAACCGAATATTAAAATATTGTTAATAAATTGTTACTTATTAGGAATAGTAATTACCCCCGGGTCTTGCATAGCGGGAACTTCTTTTTCATGGCCCTTTTTATGGGGTGCATGAGGCTGCCAGCCCATAACCCAGAGCATTACAAAGAAACTGAACACGTAAGCCACAGCTACATGCCATCCGCTTTTAACATAGCTCACGGTATTTTTCGCCTGCGGGTACATATTTGAAAGGGCAACACCGGCTGATGAACCAAACCAGATCATTGATCCCCCGAATCCCACCGCATAAGCAAGGATGCCCCAGTCATATCCGCCCTGCTCAAGGCACAGCTTGGTAAGCGGGATATTATCGAATACTGCCGATACGAAGCCAAGAATAAATGCCGTCTGCCAGGAGGCCGGGGGAAGCTCTTCAACCGGCATCATAGAAGCGATCATGACCAGAGACATCAGGAAAATTGTACCCTGCCAGGCTTTTTTCAATTCGCCCCAGGGGGTTTTTCTCAGGAATGATCCAAGCAGAATGGCGATCCATACTCCAAGTGCAGGAAAATCAAGGGCGAAATTGGTCAGGATGGCACAAACCAGAATCATGAACACAATGAAGATTTTCATCCAGTCGACTTTCACCCCCGATTTTAGCTCGGCAACAATCGGCTGAAATTTGTGTTGCTGGATGGATCCGAAAATTCCGAAAATAAAAAATCCAGCGATAGAAGCAACAAAAGCATGCAGAACCCATTGAGGTTCAACGCCATCAATCCACATAAGCGTGGTCGTTGTATCACCAACAACACTGCCGGCACCACCGGCATTACTCGCCGCCACAATCGCTGCCAGGTAGCCGATATGTACCCTGCCCTTGAAAACAACCATGGCAATCGTCCCCCCGATCATGGCTGCAGCAATATTATCAAGGAAAGATGATAATATCATTACCATGAAAAGTAAAACCAGCCCGCCTTTCCAGTCGTTGGGCAGAAATTTAGGCAGTATCTCGGGAACATTGGATTCTTCAAATATCTTTGCCAGGATAGCAAAGCCAAATAATAAGCCCAGTAAGTTTAACAGTATCCTCCACTCTCCTTCTTCACCGGCCGCACCCAGGATGTGGTGGCCAAGATTAAATGACGGATCAAATATGAATTTAAACAACAGGACTGCAACAAGCCCGGTCAAAGCCACATACATGGTTTTCTTATGGAAAAGGGCAACACCGACCAGGGTCAGGCCGAAAAGGATAAACTCCAGCCTGACAGGCCCTAATGAAGGTATAGCTGACCCTCCGGCAATATTCATAGCAACGTTGGTAAGAAGCATAAGTTTTCTTTTTTGGGGCGCAAAGTTAGAAGGGAATTCGGATTGATGTAACAAGAACTGGAAAATATTTAATAAAATGGAATATTAGTCGTATCTTGTACGAAATTCACACACACGCATGAAAAATAACTCATTTGAAAACAGGATAAGATTGGCAAACAATCTGTCGAAGATACCCGAAGATAAATTACAATCGGGTTCAACCAAAGGGAAATATCCTGTTGTAATGGACGGTGGCAAAACGATCGTATATATAGCAGATGAAAGTAAAGCGGATGAAACCAGGCTTAAATACAAATTATTGAAAGAAAGCAGGTTCCCGTCTGCATCAGGAAATAATAGCAAGTAGATTTCATTATCCGTTATAGTAAGAAGTAGCAAATAAATAAAAGAAATCCTGAGTGAACTAAAACACTCCAGGATGGAAATTTTATTGCTTCACAAATTTCTTCACTTTTACTGCCCCTTCAAAGGTAACTTTAACAAAATATATCCCGCCGGATGCATCAGTAATTTCTTGTTAGGTATTACACCCTGAGGCATAGCCAATATAATACGATTCATCAGCCTGGCATTGAAGAATATAGACGTAATAAGCCATTTAACAAATAAAAAACCTCTGGCGAAAGGCATCGCCAAAGGTTGAGTTAAAGCGGACTGGATCCTGAGTACTCGGGAAACCCGCGACCTCCTGCGTGACAGGACAACTATTGGCTTTTCTGAATATGAAAATTGGAGATTGGTTGATAACCCCAAGCAAGTTTAAATGGTTATGGAATGACTCTCGAAATATTGATAAATTATTGGGCAATCAGCAATAGAATACCGCTTGTTCTATGAGTATACACCGATTAGGGAATATCTTAAATTGTCCTAGTCTCTCAAGCACCTGGCTGAAAAGCCGCCTGCCTTGTCGCTGTGGTTCACGTGGCAACCGCCACTGATAATGCTCAGGTACAAGCCGCTAGAACTATCGTACTGTGTACTGCTCCAATAGCGGCCGCGTGAGCCCCTGTAGCTCAGCGAACCATCGTTGAAGTCAAGGTACCCTGCTACATGCATTTTTAAAGCAGAGTTCCATGGGCCGTTCCAGTCAGTCCAGCCGCCACTTGCAACTACATTGGTCCATTCGGTTGAAGTTGGCTGCCGCCATCCGCTGCCTAACAAAAGGGCACATGGATCGTTGGCAATTAGCCAATCAGAATTCTCATTGATGCTGGTTATCGTCCATGCCGGGGTCAATGTTGAACCAGTATGCTTATATCCCTGTTGCCTGTTAAACTGCCAATACCAGCCTGCCGATTCCTCAGTTGCATCGTCAACTGTGGTTGCCTGATGATCTGCGCCAAGGTTTTGGGTAATCCAGCATTTTGTAGCTGTACCGGGAATGTTGGTAACTGTGCCGTAAGTCACCGTTTTATCTACAGGAGCTACGTTTCCGGCCACATGGGTAGTTGTGATGGAAGAACCGCAAGACGGTGTAATGGTTCCGGAGCCATACAAAATTTCCTTCCAGGAATAAGCACTTGTGATGTAAATGTAAAATTTATTGTCAGTGGTACAAAATACGACCAATCCATTGGCAGGACTTGAAATAGCCCCAATCTCTGCCTGGGTCATCCGTGGCAGCAAAACACCTTTTGTGGTTGATTTTACATCGAAAATCGCCGAAGCATTGGGTACGCTTCCATCAGTGTTGATACCCACCTGCCCCAAAACTTCAGTGAAATATAATGCCGACATGGCGCAGATCATTAAGAAAAGAGATTTGGTTTTCATAGGCTTGGCTATAGAGAGCCTTAAATATACACATTATTTGCATGATTTCCATGAAAGTGGGGAAAATTAAAATTTCGGAAGTCCGTTTCTTATTGGCAAACCCTTTCCTGCTTTTAAGCACTTTCAGACCCGGAGGATACCAGAGTCCAACTTCCGGGAGATCGTGCAAAATTCGTGCGTATGTCAACCTAACATAATATGTCTTTAATTTTAAGACCAACAGAATTGAAGAATTAGTAAAAAAAATCATCGATTTTTTTTACTTTCACTTTTCAAACCAAAAACCACGCCTTATGAAAAAATGCACTTCAATAATACTCCTTTTCTGCTTGTTGGTTAATCCAACGTTATTTGGCCAGGTTGGTATTGGTACCAATTCCCCAGATTCCTCTGCAGTGCTTGAATTGCAATCCACAAATCAGGGATTTTTAATGTCACGTTTAACTACCGTGCAGTTACTTCAAATTGATGACCCGGCAACTGGGCTATTGATTTTTAATATCGATTCCTTAGATTTCTGGTATTTTACTGGAGGTTTATGGCTCTGTATGCAAAATCAAATCGATACTATATTTTTATCAGATTGGTTTTGTGGGATGAATATCCTTTATGAAGGACAATATTATCATACTGTTCAAATTGATTCACAATGTTGGATGAAAGAGAATTTAAATGTTGGTACCATGATTAATGGCACTTCCAATCAAATCAATAATGGGCAAATTGAAAAGTACTGTTATGATAATAATGAGGCGAATTGTAACACATATGGCGGCCTGTACCAATGGAATGAGATGATGCAGTATGTCACCACTGAGGGAGTTAAGGGGATTTGCCCATTAGGATGGCACCTGCCTTCGGATGCAGAGTTAACAATGCTAACCGACTACCTCGGAGGAGAAGGTGTAGCCGGAGGAAAAATGAAAGAGGCAGGATTGACGCATTGGGCTTCACCCAATATCGGGGCAACTAACGAAAGTGGCTTTACAGCTCTTCCGGGCGGCTACCGAAACAGCGGTGGCAGTTTCGGCAATCTTACCTACTACGCCTACTTCTGGTCGTCGTCGCAGGGCGATGCCTCAAACGCCTGGACCCGGGATCTCTATTGGGACCACGAGGGTGTGTACCGTTACGGCAACTACAAGTCATACGGTTTTTCGGCCCGCTGCCTTCAGGATTGATTTATTCCGTTACCCCATCTGTTTCTATAAAAAGAACAACCTTTGCAAGAGCAGCTCCTGCAAAGGTTATTATTCTTCCTATGGCCTAACTTAAGTCCCTACAATATACGACCGGTACCAGAACAATATATTTTGCATCTTCTATCTGGCGAATCTGTCAGTGAGCCTGCCAATGTGTTAATTTCGTATCAACTGTTTCAACTATGTTTCAACCAAACCCAATAAAAAAGCCTCACAATATTTCGCAAGGCTTTCATTTAATAAGCGGACTGGATCCCGAGTACTCGGGAAACCCGCGACCTTCCCGAGCGCTCGGGACAGGCATTCTGCTATTTCACGATGGAATAATCAATTTTATCCCCTACCTGTAATTTATAGATATCCGCAAATCCGGCATTGACCTCCAAAACATACATTGCAGGAAGTTCAGATGGTATGGATGAAGTTGTTTGCGGCTGTGTATATTTTTGAATACTGACAATTTCTTTGTTTTTATTAATATAGATTATATCAAGGGAGATATAAGTGTTTTTCATCCAGAATGATCTTTGCTCTTCTTCAGGAAAAATAAACAGCATGCCGGCATTTTCCGGTAAAGTGAACCTGTCCATTAATCCCCTCACGCGTTCAGGTTCTTCATCTGCGATTTCAATGTCAATAGTAACACGGGAAGATGTCGTTGATTGATGTATTGAAAGGTAGCCATGATTTTGAAAAACAGGAGCTGATTTGGTGATTGCTGTAGGGCGTTTGGTCAATGGTTTTCTTTGCCCGGGCTTATATACGCTAAAAAACAGGAAAGCAGCAGCAATAAGTATGGCGATAATAATTAATATTAACCGGTAAAATCCAGTTTTATTTTTCTGAAGAGATTTACCGGTTTTTTTATGTCGGTCTTTAGCGGTCATAATGATTTTTGTCAAAATTAACTAAATTAGATAAACCACAGAGTGATCAGAGGTTGAACAGAGAACACAGAGAAAAGAAATAAAATTTCACTATTTGGT
>CAYJNJ010000101.1:0-15038 GCA_964371595.1 uncultured Bacteroidales bacterium
AATATATCCCAGGGTACACCGACGTCGCCCTTTATGAAAAATTATACCAGATTGAGGAATTAACGGATTCTCTCGACAATGACGCAAGGCAGAAAGCGCTTTACCTTGAAAACCTCCGTCTGATCCTTTCGGGCAGGGATACCACCATTGTTAGCCCGCTTAAGACAGATACCGTTAATACCTATTCAGGAATAGAAGGCAGTGCTTCTGCTGAAGACTCTGCATTCAGGTATGAATTTGAATCACAGGTATTTGGTTCAGAAAATGAAGTCAGGCTTTCCGATCATGGTAGATATTCCGCCAGGCCCGATATTAGCAGCTTTACTTTTTTTACGCCGCTCAGGGGCATTATTACCAATAAATTTGATCCGACCACCAAACATTATGGCATCGACATTGTTTCGGTGCAGAATGAGGCCATCAAGGCGACGCTTGACGGAGTTGTCATTTTTGCAGGCTGGACGATCGAAACAGGGTATACTGTCAGTCTACAGCATGAAAATGACCTGGTTTCGGTATACAAGCATAATTCTGCCCTGCTAAAAGAACAGGGCAGCTATGTGAAAGCAGGCGATGCCATCGCAATCATCGGGAGTACCGGTGAGTACAGTACCGGGCCCCATCTTCACTTCGAAGTCTGGTATAACGGCGTGCCGGTCAACCCGGGTGATTTTATCAAGTTTTAACTGTTAGCAATAACTGGCACAATTATTAGTAAATAATCAAATCAAACAATCTTATAAATAGTCAATGGATATTGTTATCAAGATAGCCCAGCTTCTCTTAAGCCTCTCGATCCTAGTGGTAGTTCATGAATTCGGCCATTTTCTGGCCGCCAAGATCTTCAAAACCAGGGTCGAAAAATTTTACCTGTTTTTTAATCCCTGGTTTTCACTCTTCAAATTCAGGATTAAAGATACCGAATATGGAATGGGCTGGCTACCCCTGGGCGGATATGTCAAAATTTCGGGAATGATTGATGAATCAATGGACAGGGAAGCAATGAAACAAGAAGCCCAACCCTGGGAATTCAGGTCAAAACCGGCATGGCAGCGGCTTATTATCATGCTTGGCGGGGTAACTATGAATGTGCTCCTTGCTTTTGCGATTTATATCGGTATCCTGGCAGTCTGGGGCGAACAATACCTTCCGACCTCCGAGGTGAACAAGTATGGGATCGTGGCAGATTCACTGGCAAATGAAATGGGCCTTCAAAACGGGGATAAAATCCTGGCAGTCAATGGGCAATACGTTGAAGATTTCAACAAGATCCCGATGATCCTTATCCTGGAAGAGGCTAAAACTATCGGTGTGGAACGGGATGGTAAACTGATGGATATTAACATTCCTGAAGGCGTTATAGGAAAGCTGGTCAAGCAGAAGGAGCCTGATTTCCTGGGCCCCCGCTTCCCTTTTGAAGTTGAAGGATTTTCCGAGCCTTCCCCGGCCAAAGAGGCAGGGATTGAATTACAGGACCGGATCATCTCCATCAATGGTCAGCCAACAGCCTGGTTTGATCAATTCTCGAAAGTGGTGAAAGCCCATAAGGGTGAAATAGTTGAATCAGTGGTAATCAGGGGAAGCGATACACTCAGGTACAGTCTGCAGGTTTCAACGGAAGGCACGGTTGGGATATTCACCAATCCGGCAAAATATTTCACATTCGAAGAAAAGAATTATAACCTCCTTCAGGCAATTCCTGCCGGGTTTGTAAAAACAATCGATGGCATCGGAAATTACCTTAAGCAGCTGAAGCTCTTGTTTTCACCTGAAGTCAAGGCATATGAATCAGTCGGCGGATTTATCACGATCGGTAGTATTTTTCCTGCGACCTGGGACTGGCCGGCTTTCTGGCGATTAACCGCCTTTTTATCGATTATGCTTGCAATCCTGAACCTTCTCCCGATCCCGGCCCTTGACGGCGGTCATGTCATGTTCCTGGCTTACGAGATCATCAGTGGCCGGAAGCCAAGCGATAAATTCATGGAATATGCCCAGATTGCCGGGATGGTCATCCTGTTCGGACTGCTCATATTCGCAAATGGAAATGATATTGTCAAGCTGTTTCAGAAGTGATGAAGTGGTGAAGTGGTGAAGTGGTGAGGTTTTGAGGTTTTGAGGTTTTGAGGTTGATAAGCGGGAGCAGCTTTTGTCTTTCTTTATGTAAAATAATCCTAAATAAACAGCGTTTGAAATCCCTGTGAATACATTTTTATTACTTTAGCGTTTTATTATTCTAACCGTCACTAATTAAGATGAAGTTCAGCAAGGTCATTTTACTGACTGTACTGTCGTTTCTTTTTGTTTGCTGTTTTGCAATACGTTTGCAGGCACAGCAGGAGCCTAATTTCTCACAGTACATGTTTTACGGCCTCGTTTATAATCCGGCCGTCGCCGGTAATGATAACGCGGTGAGTATCACGGCGGCAAACCGGCTGCAATGGACGGGATTTCCTGAAGAAAATGGTGATAAAGTTGCTCCAAGGACCTATTTTATAGCCGCTGACATGCCTGTCAAGGTCCTGAAAGGCGGTATCGGACTGGTGATCATGAACGATGCGATCGGTCATGAAAACACAATTTCCGTGAAACTGGGCTATGCCAACCAGCGGAAAATGGGTTTCGGTAAACTTGGGATCGGGGCGCAAATTGAATTCAACAACCGTAATATCGATTTCAGCAAACTTGACCCGGCCGGGGAAGATCCACTCCTTAACCAGTTGAATGCAGAAGAGAGCGAAATGCTGGTCGATTTTTCACTGGGCCTTTTGTACAGGGTTCCTGAAAGTTACTATATCGGCATATCCGGGCTGCATCTCGTTCAGACCAAAGGCAAGCCGCTTGTTGAAAGCTCCGATGGCAGCCTCAGGATGAAAATGGACAGGACATTCTTTGTTACCGGCGGGTATGAACTGAGTTTCCCGAGAAATCCCGACTTAAAATTTATCCCATCCGCCATTATAGAAACAAACATGAGCGCCATCAAACTGGACATCAATGCGATGCTTAGATTTAAAGAAGCGTTTTGGGGTGGACTGGGATACCGGCTGGGAGAATCTGTCATCGTTCTTCTGGGCGTTCAATACAAAGATTTCAGGATTGGCTATTCTTATGATATCATCGCCAGCAAGTTAGGTTTACCCGTTTTTGGCGGCACCCATGAAATAATGATCAATTACAGGTTTAAGCTGGAGATGGATAAAGGAAGAAAGAGCTATAAAAACACCAGATTCTTATAAGAGTTGAAAAAAAATACAGATTTGTTTTTAATATTTTTTATTTTTGGGCACTTTTTGAAATAAAACTATTCGATCATCGTTAATATTCGGCTAAATTATTTGTTATGAAACGACTTCCCCTTTTCTTGCTGATACTCGCGGTTGCAGGTACTTTTTACAGTTGCAATAACTCCGGAAGCGGAGAATTGGTAGGCGTCAGCAGAAAGACCAGGCCATTTTTCCAGCCTGATCCTTTCGGCATGGTATTCATACCCCAGGGCAGCTTTACAATGGGTACCGGTGAACAGGACATTACATATTCCATGATCCAGGAGCCTAAAACAGTTTCTGTTGCTGCCTTTTACATGGATGAAACAGAGATCACCAATGACGAATACCGTCAGTTTGTATACTGGGTCCGTGACTCTATTGCCCTGAGGATACTTGGAGATATCAGGCCGGACGAATACCTCATCCAGGAAAATGCGAAAACAGGCGAGATTTATGACCCTCCTTACCTGAACTGGCAGGCCGAGATCGATTGGGAAAGCGAAGAGCAGGATATCAGGGATGCCCTTGAGGAAATGTATATCCCTGAACATGAGCGGTATTTCCGTAAAAAGGAAATGGATGCCCGTAAATTGTATTACGAGTACTACTGGATTGACTATGTGGCTGCCGCAGCTAAAGACTGGAGCGAAGAAGCCAACTCGGAAAACGGGGCTTTTGCAAACAGGCCGCAGGGTATGCGCGACCGTTCCGTTTATGTCCGCAAAGAACTTCTTAATGTATATCCTGACACATTGTGCTGGATCCATGATTATACTTACTCGTTTAATGATCCGCTGACAAAATCTTATTTCTGGCACCCGGCTTACAATTTCTACCCGGTCGTTGGGGTGAGCTGGAAACAGGCCAGGGCATTCTGTATCTGGCGTACTGAATTATTGAACGCCGCAACCGACGAAAAGAAAGGCGAAGCTGACATCGTAGATTTCAGGCTCCCGACCGAAACGGAATGGGAATGGGCTGCCCGGGGCGGTTATAACAATAACCCCTATCCTTGGGGAGGTCCTTACACCCGTAACGAAAGAGGCTGCTTCCTGGCCAATTTCAAACCCCTCCGCGGTAATTACATCGACGACGGCGGCCTCCGTACCGTTATCGTTGCCCATTATCCTCCAAACGACTTCGGATTGTATGATATAGCCGGAAACGTCTCTGAATGGACAATGACAGCTTATGATCCTTCTACCTACAACTTTACCTGGGACATGAACCCCAACTATACCTATAATGCAAAAGAAGATGACCCGCCAGCTATGAAAAGGAAAGTTGTCCGCGGTGGTTCATGGAAAGACATTGCATACTATATGCAGGTTTCAACCCGCGATTATGAATACCAGGATACCGCTAAGAGCTACCTGGGATTCCGCTGTATCCTTCCTTATCTCGGCAGGAACAAGGATGATAATCCGGCAAGGGCATCAAGGGTTTACAATTAATAGAAATTCGACAACACACTCAATAACAAACCATTAAAAACCTTTTATATTAATTATCATGGGCATAAACACATTTGTCAGAAGACGCGGATTCAGGAATTTCATGGCCAAATTGTACGGTTGGGGCGCCTCAGTCGTTATCCTTGGTGCTTTGTTTAAAATTAACCACTACCCCTATGCCAATGAAATGCTGGTCGTGGGTCTGGGAACTGAAGCTATCATTTTCTTCTTTTCCGCTTTTGAACCACCATACGTAGAGCCCGACTGGAGCTTGGTTTACCCGGAATTAGGCGGATTGTATCATGGAGACGAGACACAGGAAGGCGGCGGTAAAAAACTTAAAAAACCGACACAGGAACTCGATGAACTCCTGAAACAATCGAACATCGATAAACAGCTGATTGACAGGCTGGGCGAAGGAATGAGAAAACTCAGCGATAATACCGCCAAGTTATCTGATATGACCGATGCAGCCGGTGCAACCAATGAGTTCGTTACAAGGGTGAAAGGGGCTTCCAAATCAGCAGAAAACCTTACAAAGTCCTATGATCTGACTTCAGAAACACTCCAGAAAGATGTAACTGCAGCAGCAACATTCGCTACCAGTATTAAAACAGCCGGTGAGCATGCCAATAGTCTTTCCAATACCTATAAGGAAGCTTCTGATATCCTTAAGAACGATATCACAGTGACCAAAGACTTTACTACCAGCATGAAAACTGCTATGCAATCAGCCAATTCACTGGCCGAGCAATATACCAAATCAGCCGAAATGCTTTCTCAATCTGCAAAACAGCTTGATTTTAGCACTGTTGACGGTAAATCTTATAACGAGAAATTACACCTGATCTCGGATAAATTATCAGCCCTGAATTCTGTTTATGAACTCCAGTTGCAAAGCAGCAATGAGCAGATCCAATCAGCAGCCAAAGTCCGTGAAACAATGAGCGAACTGCTGAAAAGCATCAAAGAATCAGCCGATAGCATGGGAGTATATAAAGACCAGATGAACCTTCTTACCCAGCGGATATCCTCACTTAATGAGGTGTACGGTGGAATGCTGACTGCAATGAGCGGAAAAGGCAAGTAGTAGATCACCAGTTGACAGGAAAACAGATTTTTAACAGACTAAATTGTAAAATAATATGGCTGGATATAAAGAGACACCGCGGCAGAAAATGATCGCCATGATGTATCTTGTGCTTACTGCCCTGCTGGCTCTTAACGTTTCCAAAGATATGCTCGAAGCTTTCCTTGTGGTGAACGAAAGCATGGAAAACACGATTGAAGTTTTCGAGAATAAACTGGGAAACCTCTATTTGGAATTCGAAAAACAGCATCAGCTCAAACCCCAGAAAGTGGGTGACTACTGGAATAAAGCACAAGAAGCCAGGAAGCTGTCAAATGAGCTGAGGAATGAAATTGACCGTATGATGCTTGAAGTGGTTAGCCAGTCTGAAAAAAAGGATCAGGCCGAAATTCTTTCCCGGGCATATGAGAAAAGGACAATCAAAGATCCTTTCAATCCCCGGAAAGATATTGATGTGATGATGCTCAACATGTCAAAAGTTGAAACTAAAGATAAATATGACGAATCAACGAATTACTTTATCAACAGGGGGCATGCAAAAGAATTAAGGGAAAAGCTCGAAGCTTATAAAAAGGCTATCATGAAACTCGTTCCACCGGAATTCCAGGCAAATATCAAGCTTGGACTGGAAACAGAGGGGGATTTCTTTAATGCGGACGGGGAAAAACAGACATGGGAATTGCACCATTTTTATCATACTATCCTTGCAGCTTCCGTTACAATCATGAACAAGATTAAAGCTGAAGTGCAGACGGTCGAATTCGACATCACTGCGGAGTTATACAGCGAAATCGATATCTCCGACTTTAAATTCGACAAAATTGAAGCAAAGATTATCCCTACAACGAATTACGTTCTCCAGGGAGATAAATATGAAGCTGAAGTTCTTGTGACGGCTTTTGATACCAAGCAAACCCCGGAGGTTTTTGTTCTCCAGGGAGCTGAAGAAATTAATGTCAGCAATAAAGGCCGTGCCCAGCGTGTCGAAGGCGAGAATGGGGTTGTAAAACTTTCATTCCCGGCCGGAGCTGTCGGTCCGCAGAGATATGCCGGTGTGGTAGAAGTCGTTTCTCCTGATGGCGAAAGGGTACCTTATAACTTTGCCGGGGAATACATGGTTGCACCACCGTCACTGACTGTTGCCGCCACTAAGATGAATGTGTTCTATATTGGTGTTGATAATCCGGTTTCTATTTCTGCTCCCGGTATCGCTGAAGCAAACCTGAGCCCGTCAATTTCAGTAGGGTCTATGTCCAGGGACGCCAGCGGAAAAGATTGGATCGTGAGGGTCCCTCAGGGCCAGCCTAAAACAGTTATTTCGGTAAATGCCATGTACCAGGGCGAAAGCCGTCCTATGGGTTCTGCTGAATTCAGGATCAGGAGGGTTCCCAGCCCGGTTGCGGAAATCGCCGGCCAGGTTGAAGGATCCATCGATAAAAACACCTTGCTGGCTGCTAATGCTATTATCCCGGTCATGAGGGACTTCGAATTCGAACTTTTCTTTGAAGTAAAATCATTCCGTATGACAACAATCGTTGGCGGGGATGGTATTTCGAAAAGGGGTAACGGTAACCGGTTTACCGAAGAAATGGTCGCAATGATCAAAAGCGCCCGCAGTGGACAAAAATTCTTCTTTGAAAACATCCAGGCCGAAGGTCCGGATAAAATACCAAGAAGCCTTAACCCTATCTCATTGGAAATTAAATAATCACTCTCGGAGGGCAATATGAAAAAACTCACATTATTCATTATCACCATGATTCTCCTGGCTGGATTCAGCGGGACCCTGCATGCGCAGATCCTCGACAATCCTCCCCAGGAATTAATCAACTACGACAACGACCTGTTGGATAGCAAGCCTATTCCGATGCCAGCCGTCAGGCAAGCCGATATTATGTGGTCAAAAAGGATCTGGCGGGAAATTGACCTGCGCCAGAAGATGAACCAGCCCTTTTATTATCCGCTGGAACCGCATAACAACTGGAGGAACTTTATTACCGTCGTAATGGATGCCTTGAAAGAAGGGGCAATTACCGCTTACGAAGTTTCAATAACAGATGAGCTGTTAGTGCCGCTGAATTACCAGGAGATCCTGGCCAGGCAGATCGACACTATGCATCGTACCTTCCAGAGGTCAACACCTCCATATGAAGACTATGATACAGTTATCTATTCTGAGTTCGACCCAAACAAGGTGACCCGTATCAGGATAAAAGAAGACTGGTATTTTGATAAGAAAAAATCTCAGATGCTTGTGCGCATCATCGCCATCTGCCCGGTTATGATCAAGGAAAGGAATGATGAGGAATTTAAAGAGCCAATGTTCTGGATATATTATCCTGAAGCAAGGCCCGTGCTTGCACATGCTGAAGTTTTCAACCGGAATAATGATGCCGCCCGACGGTCCTATGACGAGTTATTCCTGAAGAGATTTTTCAACAGCTATATTTATAAAGAAACGAATGTCTATGACCGAAGGATCTCAGAGTATGCACAGGGCCTTGATGCCCTGCTCGAAGCAGAAAGGATTAAAATGGAACTCCTGAACTTCGAACAAGGTCTCTGGGAATACTAGAACAAGCCATTATAAATCTGAAAAAGCCGCCCAACCACCAAGAGGCGGCTTTTTTTTATTTTTGTATATCGCTAAATCAGGACTTATGACGAGAGAATACCTTCAAACACCGGTGGAATTCCTGAAAGGCGTCGGCCCGAAAAGGGCTGAACTGCTTAATTCGGAGCTGAATATCCATACTTTCGGCGATCTGCTTACCTATTACCCCTTCAGGTATATTGACCGCAGCCGTATCTTCAGGATCAATGAGATCGAATCTGACCTGGCTTACGTCCAGCTTAGGGGAACTGTATCCAATATCAGGATCATCGGCGAGAAAAGGGCCAGGAGGATGTCGGCCATATTACGTGATGATACCGGTGAAATTGAATTGGTCTGGTTCCAGGGGATCAAATGGATCGAAGGCACGATCCTTCCTAATGTGGAGTATATTGTGTTCGGGAAACCCTCAATTTTCAACCGCAGGTACAATATCGCCCATCCTGAAATCGAGAAGGTCGAAGATTATTCAAAAACCATCACGCAGACCCTCCAGGGCATTTACAGCACCACTGAAAAACTTAAGAACAGGGGATTGAATAACAAGAACCTGGTTAAGCTGATCAAAGAACTCATAATCCTTGCCCATGACCGTATTCCTGAGACACTATCACCTGAAATCATACAGAAGCTTAGGTTGATGAACCGGGAGGAAGCCCTAAGGAATATTCACTTTCCTGATGACCAGGGACTTCTTCAAAAAGCGCAGTCAAGGCTTAAATTTGAAGAGCTGTTCTTTATCCAGCTTGGCCTCTTGAGGGATAAGCTGATCCGTAACCAGAAGATCAGCGGGTTTGTGTTTGCGACTGTCGGTGAAAAGGTGAACAGGTTTTATAAGGAAAAGCTGCCTTTTGAGCTGACGGAAGCCCAGAAAAGGGTGATTAAGGAAATCAGGAAGGACCTGGGTGCTGGTAAGCAGATGAACCGCTTGCTGCAGGGCGATGTGGGCAGTGGTAAAACGCTGGTCGCGCTGATGTCGATGCTTATTGCCATTGATAACGGCTTTCAGTCGTGCCTGATGGCCCCGACGGAGATCCTGGCCAACCAGCATCTCAGCACCCTTCAGCGGATGACCGATGGGATAGATGTGAATATCGGGCTATTGACCGGTTCCACACCTGCAGGCCGCAGGAAAGAGCTGCATTCCCGGCTGCAATCCGGTGAGCTGGATATCCTGATCGGGACCCATGCCCTGATCGAGGACCCGGTCCTGTTTAAAAATCTCGGATTGGTTGTTATCGATGAGCAGCACCGCTTTGGGGTTGCCCAGCGGGCCAAAATGTGGAGCAAGAGCAACAATCCGCCCCATATCCTGGTCATGACTGCAACACCTATTCCACGGACATTGGCAATGACCCTTTATGGGGACCTGGATATTTCAGTGATCGACGAGCTTCCTCCAGGCCGGAAGCCCGTGAAAACATTGCTTTATACCGATGCCGCCCGGTTAAAGATCTTCGGCTTTATGAAGCAAAAAATCAGGGAGGGCCGCCAGGTCTATGTCGTTTATCCTCTTATCAAGGAATCGGAGACCCTTGACCTGAAGCACCTGATGGATGGCTATGAGAGTATTGTCCGCGACTTTCCGCTGCCTGAATATGCCGTAAGCATCGTACATGGCAAAATGCGCCCCGCCGATAAGGATTACGAAATGCAACGCTTTATCCATAAGCAAACACAGATCATGGTTTCCACAACAGTGATCGAAGTGGGGGTGGATGTTCCGAATGCATCGGTGATGATCATAGAAAATGCAGAAAGGTTCGGCCTGTCACAGTTGCACCAGTTACGCGGTCGGGTTGGCAGGGGAGCTGACCAGTCGTTCTGCCTGCTGATGACCGGGGTGAAAGTTTCGAATGAAGCCAGGAAAAGGCTCGAAACAATGGTCGAAACCAACGACGGTTTCAGGATTGCCGAAGTTGACCTCCAGTTGCGTGGCCCGGGCGATTTGCAGGGGACACGCCAGAGCGGTGTCCTCGACCTGAAAATAGCCGACCTTATCAAAGATGAGAAAATACTCAAATATGCCCGTAGCCTGGCTTCAGAAATACTTCTTGATGACCCGGAACTGGAGGATGAAAAGAACCAGCCGCTTGCCCGTCAACTGGCCCTGATGAAAAACGACTTTATTAACTGGAGCCTTATCAGCTAAAGATTCAATGCTACTTTCACAGTTCACCGTTCACAGTTCACTTTTCACCGTTCACTGATCATTTTTCCGTATTTTTGCTAACCTTAGTTTATTCACAAAACCATGAAGATATCTTATAACTGGTTGAAGCGCTACGCCGACGTCAACCTGGAGCCTGAAGAAATTGCCCGGATCCTTACTTTCTGCGGACTGGAAGTTGAGCACATAGAAAAAATTGAAACTGTTAAAGGCGGTCTGAAAGGGGTTTTTATCGGCTCAGTAGTGGAATGCAACAGGCATCCAAATGCCGATAAATTAAGCCTTACCAGGGTTGATATCGGCACAGGGCGGCTATTGTCAATTGTATGTGGTGCACCGAATGTAGCTGCCGGCCAAATGGTGCCTGTCGCCACTGTTGGGACGATAATTTACAGTGGTGATAAGTCATTCGAGATAAAAGAAGCAAAGATACGCGGGGAGTTTTCTGAAGGGATGATTTGCGCTGAAGATGAGTTAGGACTGGGTACTTCGCATGAAGGGATCATGGTCCTTGATCCGGGTACGAAAATAGGCATGCCGGCTGCCGAATACTTTGAAGTATCCGAAGACGTAGTATTTGAGATTGGGTTAACGCCGAACCGTACCGATGCCACGTCCCACACAGGTGTGGCACGTGACCTCATCGCAGTGCTGAACCGCCATCAGCAATCTGAGAAATACAGATTGTCGTGGCCCTCAGTTGATGAGTTTAAGCCCGGATCAAACAAACTGACTATCCCGGTAATCGTGGAAGACCCTGTTGCCTGCCCCCGGTATAGTGGCGTTACCATTAGCGGGGTTACCATCGGCGAATCCCCTGCCTGGCTGAAAAACCTGCTGAATGCCGTCGGTATCAGGCCTATTAATAATGTGGTGGATGTGACCAATTTTGTAATGATGGAGCTCGGCCAGCCTTTGCATGCATTCGATGCAGCGAAGATCAGCGGAGGAAAGGTCATTGTCAGGAAAGCGAGGAAGGATGAGCCATTTGTAACCCTCGACGGTGCCGGGCGCAAACTTTCGGAGGCTGACCTGATGATCTGCAATGAAGAGGAAGGGATGTGTATAGCAGGTGTGTTTGGCGGTGCTGTGTCGGGCGTCAGCGGGCAGACAAAGAACATCTTCCTTGAAAGCGCCCATTTCAAGCCCCAGGGAATCCGTAAAACTTCCCGCTATCATGGTTTACAGACTGATTCTTCATTTCGCTTCGAACGTGGCTCCGATCCTGAAATTACCGTGTATGCACTGAAAAGGGCAGCACTTCTGATTATGGAACTTGCCGGAGGGGAAATTTCTTCCGAAATCGTCGATATGTATCCTAAACCGGTTGAACCGGCAAAAGTCAATGTGAGATGGCATAATGTAAACAGGCTGATCGGCAAAGAAATCGGACAGGAACTGATCAGGTCAATACTTTCAGACCTGGGCATTTCAATTGTAGAAGAATCTGCTGAAGTTATTTGCCTTGTGATTCCTGCCTTTAAGACCGATGTTACCCGGGAAGCCGACGTGATAGAGGAAATACTGAGGATATACGGCTATGATTCTGTTGAAATGACCAGCCAGCTCCGGTCTTCACTTTCATTTTCACGTAAGCCCGACCCTGAGCGGACAAGGAACCTTGTATCTGACCTGCTTTGCAGCCGTGGATTCTATGAGATCATGAACAACTCGCTCACCCGCTCGAAATATGCCGATGAAAGCCCATGGCTTGATGCGGAAAAAAGCGTTAAATTGCTGAACCCGCTTAGCGCCGACCTGAATGCAATGCGCCAGACTTTGTTGTTTGGCGGACTTGAATCTATTGCGTTTAACCAGAACCGCAAAACACCTGATCTGAAATTGTTTGAATTCGGCCGTACCTATAAGCTGTCAGGTATTTCAGCAAATCCGGATGACGCATTGCCCGGGTTCAATGAGCATGAGCACCTCTGCATATGGATGAGCGGCAGGCGGGAGCCGGAAAGCTGGAGGACCGGGGGCGATAAATCAGACCTTGTCGATGTTAAAGCGGCTATTCATGTGATACTTGCAAGGTTAGGATTTGATCCTGATAAAATTGAAAAATCTTCCTTTTCAGATAGCTTATTCGAAGAGGGATTGACCTATTCATGGAAAAAGACTGAAATACTCAGGTTCGGGCTTTTAAAGAAAAAGGAAATTAAGCGCTTCGACCTGAAACAGGATGTGATTTATGCCGATATTGAATGGGAAAAAATAGTTAAGCTACTTCCGGAGAATAAAGTCTCTTATACCGAAGTCCCGAAATTCCCTGAAGTCAGGCGCGACCTGGCCCTGGTCCTTGATCCGCAGATAACTTATGAAGATCTTGAAAAAGCGGCATATCAGGCTGAAAGGCGTATTCTTAAATCTGTGAGCTTATTTGATATTTATCAGGGCGATAAAATTGCAGAGGGTAAAAAATCCTATGCCCTGAGCTTTTTATTGAGGGATGAAGAAAAAACCCTCACCGACCAGGTCATTGAAAAGGCCATGGAAAGGATACTGCGCACTTTTGAGGAAAAATTCAACGCAACACTCAGGTAGACTTTAATTAAAAAAATAATTAAAATGGCAAAATCCCAACAGGTTCAATATTCTCTCAGTCCGAACGGGGAAAAATTCCCTTTACCGCTTGAAAAGGATTATGAAAATGAATACAAACGGCTTGAAAAGCTGGCAAAAGACGCCAGGAAACAAGGGCAAGAGGTTGTAATTGTTATGGGTGTCGGATTTGTAGGTGCCGTTATGGCAGCCATCGTTGCCGATACCAGGGATAAAAAAGGGACAAATTCCAAATACGTTATTGGATGCCAGCGTCCCAGTTCACGCAGCTACTGGAAGATCCCGATGTTAAACATGGGTGTTTCCCCTGTGAAAGCTGAAGATCCGGAAGTTGACATTTTAATAAAGCGGTGTGTCAAGGATAGTAAAACACTCACTGCCACCTATAACAGTGATGCATTGAAACTTGCTGATTGCGTGATCGTCGATGTACAGTGCGACTATATTAAAAATTCCCTTGGCGATATGCGTGACGGTGAAGCCGACATGGCAGCCCTTGAAGCCACTTTAAAGACCATCGGCGAAAATATCCCGGAGAATTGTCTTGTGCTGATCGAAACTACTGTTGCACCGGGCACCACTGAATTCGTGGCCTGGCCTATACTTAAAAAGGAATTCGCAAAGCGTGGCCTGAAGAAAATCCCTTTGCTCGCACATAGTTTCGAGCGTGTTATGCCGGGGAAAGAATATGTTTCAAGTATCCGTGATTTCTGGAGGGTATGTTCGGGCTGTAACCAGGAGGCCCGTGACAGGGTTGAAAAATTCCTGCATGAAGTGCTCAACACCAAAGAATTCCCTTTAACTGTTATGGACAGGCCTATTGAATCGGAAACCACCAAGATTGTAGAAAACTCATACCGCGCCGCGATACTGGCTTACCTGAACGAATGGAGCCTCTTTGCCGAACGCAATGGGGTTGACCTGATCAAAGTTATCAAGGCGATTAAGATGCGGCCTACGCACAGCAATATAATTTTCCCGGGGCCGGGGATCGGCGGGTATTGCCTTCCCAAAGACGGGGGACTGGGATATTGGGCTTATCGCCACATCCTGGGATTTGAAGACGGGGATGATGTCTTCCGGATCACCCCGGAAGCAATAGATATTAACGATACCCGTTCGCTGCATGTTGCAGAGCTCACACGGGATGCCCTGCGGAATATGTCGCGTTATATAGCCGGCTCACGCGTCCTGGTGTGCGGCGCCAGCTACAGGCAGGATGTAGGTGATACCAGGTACAGCGGTTCTGAAATTATCGTTCGTAAATTGACGGAAATGGGTGCGGATATCATCGTTCATGATCCATTTGTCGATCACTGGTATGAGCTTGAAACCCAGGATACTTACCCGGCTCCAGGCCTATCCTGGAAAAGGTTCTTCCGCAACCAGGAGCAACTTACGGGGATCCGTGTCCAGAAGGACCTTAAAAAATCGCTCAAAGGCGTTGAAGCCCTCATCCTTGCTGTTCCTCACGAGCCTTATCTTAAACTGTCACCTGACGATATAGTTAAGTGGGCAGGCGGGCCAATCGCCGTGATCGACTGCTTCGGAATACTTCCTGATGATAAGATCAAACGGTATTTTGAGCTGGATTGCGAAGTCAAGGCCCTTGGCCGCGGACATATCCAGCGCCTGAAGAAGGAAGTCTGCAAGCAGAAATAGGCGGCCCTGACACTTTGTCCAGTATTTCATACTACATTTGTATTTTGATTATTTGATTGAATCATCATGGAAATCCAGGCGATAAAGCAGCGTTTCGGCATCATTGGCAATTCAGCACTCCTGGTCAGGTCTATTGATATTGCACGACAGGTTGCCCCAACCGACCTTACTGTCCTGATTACCGGTGAAAGCGGGACAGGGAAGGAAGTATTTC